>CBIMFG010000146.1:0-7680 GCA_966243125.1 uncultured Niastella sp. | reverse complement strand
TACCGCATGCCGGCATCCTGTGCTGCCTGCGCCCATTGATCGGGATTAAATTGCGTGGGATTGAAATCTTTCTTCAATCCCCAGTACCATTTTTTGAATTCGCCATAGTCGCTGTTGGTGTCGCGGCTGATCCAGTCTTCAGAGCACAAGGCCCATGATTCAATCATGCCGGGCACTGCATACAATCCCCAGTGAATGATCATACCGAATTTCTGGTCGCGCCAGTACTCCAGCTTTTCTTTTACTGCCGGATCGGTGGGCCATTCATACTTTGTTGATTGCGGATGTACGCCCTGCTCCTGCGCCTGTGTTGTAATTGTCAGGAGTACACAATAAGAAAGGATAAGTGCCCGCGAACTCACTCGTTTTGTAGATAACGCACTACTGAACATAATGGGGGGATGCTGGTTTAAATTTTAATAATCTGTAACCATCTTGCCCAATGGCAGCGCTCAAATCTAAGTACTGTAACCAGATTTTCAACGATAGTTACCGGATTTTAAAAAGTTCCATGGCTATTACTTTACATCCCAGAAAACTTTGCCTGTACGCACGTCTTTATCACGCACGGATGCATAGTTTGTATTATACGATGTTTCACTGGCAGGGTATACCAGCCGGGACGGGGGTGCTTCGTACCCTGGTAGTGTAGACGGATAAAATTGTAATACGGGTTGCTTCGTTCTGCGTAATTCTGCCCAGCCCTGCACCGATTGCAGAAAACCGAAATGCAGCCATTTCTGGATCCAGATCTTCGTCAGCTTTTCGCTGGTTGTTCCCGAATATTTTATTTGATTCCTTTGTAAAAAAACGTCAATAGCTGCCGACGATGGTAAGATCAACGGCATGCGGGTAACCGTATTCAGGCTGTTCAGGTAAAAATAAAAGGCAATGGACTGCCTAATGGCAGTTTCATACGCGGCGTGCGCATTACCTCCACCCCATCGTTCCCAGGCCTCTGCTTTTAAAAAATTCACTTCGGCGGAAGTGATCACAATACCCGGCAATTTAGTATTGAATAAAAAAGTTGCAGAATCCAGCACGGCATATCGGCCAATATTCACCTGTTGGGTTTCAGGATTATCAGTTGCCGGCATGGCTTTGTAACTGGTATTGAGAATGACCACATCCCCAATGAGGCGGCCCGACTTATCAAACAGTACGGGAATGCGCGGATCGTTGCAGGGAATCATCGCCGTGTTCAACATATAATCCGGCGCCATATAATTGAATACTTCAGTAAGGGCATTATGCAGATCATCTACATAATTGGTGAGCGGTTGCAACAATACATCGGTAAAGAGGGGCGCATAATTTGTGCCGCCATCAACCAATGGATACAACGATGGGTTGTTGAGCATTTCCAGCACTTCGGTTTTGGCTTTTGCTTCATTCACAAAAGAGATGCGCATCAACAACCGTAACCGGATTGAATTGGCATACCGTTGCCATTTTTCAAACTGACCATTTAATAAAATATCCTGTTTGCTAAACAAAGTTTGTGTAGCCGGAGAGATCTGGCTATTGGAAAAATACAAGGCTGCTTCTTTCAATCCATCCAGTATGGCATCGTATATGTCGGCGGCATTATCAAACTTTGGCGGCGCTACGCTGCCGGTAGTATTTACATTACCTGCTTCTGAAAATGGGATATCACCCCACAGATCAACTATTTGCGAAGCCTGGTCATACATCACCACTTTAGCGGCCATATAAAACACAGCGGTATTGGTCTTTTGCGCTCCATTCTGCATGGATTCATACAATGACTCTATTAACCGGTAATGCGCCATAATGCCCCCATCGCCGCCATTTACTGAATTACTTGGCCGGTAGAAATCGTTCCAGCGGTCCTGGGTATAACCTGCGTTTTGCTGATAGGCCGTGGTATAATTTAAATAGCCTAACGATTGGGTATAAATGCCGGTATGCATGGCAACAAAGGTGCGCATGTCCCAGTATGAAGGCCGCACACGGTTATTGTTCAGCATTTCGGTAAAGAACTTCTCAATAGAGGGCTGCACTGTTTGATCGGGATCATTATACAACTCGGCCAGTTTTTTGCCGCAACTACCTGCAGTTACAGCAATCAACAACAATAAAGAAATAATATATTTTACCGGTTTGGTCATTGTTTAAAAATCAAGGTTTACAGAAAAGCCCATGCTTCGTGTGGCAGCCATGGAACCTTCATCCACACTTTGTCTGATCCAGTTGGAACCAATGGTTGCTTCGGGATCGATGTTCTTTAACGTACGGTAGAAATAAAACAGGTTTCTACCAATAAGCGAAACGCGGATATTATTAAAATGCATCCGGCCCGTTAATTTAGCTGGCAGGGAATATCCCAATACCAGCTCACGCAATTTTATATAGCTGTTATCTACAACAGCACTTTCATTTACTGAAGACGCGCCCCAGATATACGTGTTCATATAATAGTAAGCCGCATCAATGATCTGTGTGTTCTTCTGTCCGTTAACGGTTACACCAGGCAATATAACACCATCGTGATAAATGCGGCCTGCGTTTGAAACTCTTACATTATTGCCCTGCAATAATATCTTCTGGCCATTAGGACTAATATAATAAGGTAACCCGCCATGCTCTTCATCGCGGTACTGCAGCGTGCTTGTATACATACCGGCGCCGATGTTATATTTCAAAGGCGGCGATACCATTTTACCACCGAGGCGATAATCTACGGCGCAATCGAACGAAAAATGTTTCCAGGTAACACTGTTAAACCAGCCACCGGTTACCTTTGGCATTACATTGCCTACCTTTTCGTATCGGTGATTGTCGATAGTATATAACCCATTGGACCCGATAACATAATTTCCGTTATCATCTTTTAACCGCGGATACACATAGATATTGCCAATAGTTTCATTTTCTTCGGCTACTATTCTAAGCGCGTTTTGTTCCGCTTCATAAAATATAATGTTTTTTACTCCTGAAGCCAGTTTGTTCACCCATGACCTGGACTTAGATAAATTTATCAGGGTTGTCCATTTAAATTTTTTGGCAAGAAATGGTGTTGCCTGAAGCCTTGTTTCGAAGCCAGTGCTTCGCAGTTCACCTGCATTAACCAGTTTGGTTTGGGCACCTGCACTGGCAGGCACGCTCAGTTGCACTATCTGGTTAACAGTGCGGCTGTTGTACCAGGTAAAATCAAATCCTATGCGGTTCCTGAACAGCATGGTTTCCAATCCCATTTCCAACTCGTATTTATCCTCGGGCCTTATATTGTTGTTGCCGGCGTTCATTTGTGAATTCAACGCCGCCACCGTTCCCTGTACGGTAGCCAGATTCTGCTGCGTATAGGTTACAGGCGAAGTGTATGCCGGTGGCGCATTGCCTACCAAACCAAAAGAAGTACGCCATTTACCAAACGATACCCAGGCAGGCAGGTTCAGCACTTCATTAAAAACAAATGCGGTATTAACCGATGGATAAAAATAACTGTTGTGCCCTGGTGGCAAAGTAGACGAGTATTCCTTGCGGGCTGTTCCTTCTAAATACAAATAATTTTTGTACGAGAGGTTAAAAAAGCCAAGGAAGGCATATTTAAGTACTGCGCTTCTGTTAATAGCGGTTGTAATGGCATGGTAAGAATTCTCTAAACTAAACCAGTTTTCTTCCAGCAAACCATCTGTGGTTTCAGCTGACTGATCATTGTATGTTTCTTTGCGCGACTGAAAACCACCGGTTAGCGAGAACTTCCATTTATCAGAAAGTTTTTTTGACCAGGTAGCCAACCCATCGCCATACAAAACGGAATACCGCCCACTGGCAACCTTATAACCACCGGTGCTTGCAGTGGCTGTATTAAATTCAGCAGGGTATTCGTTATACAGGCGCGATTCTGTTTTCAGGCTGGTAAAATCATTTCCAAAGCGGGCCCTGAATTTCAGTTCCCTGCCCAATTCATAATTCAGGGTTACGCTGTTCAGCAAACGGTCCTGGTATTCATCTTCACTATTCCTTAATTGATTCCATAAAAAATCAAGCATTTCATTCTTTACATTATAACGCAATGCTTCTTCAGGATTCCGTTGTGGCTGGTTAAAGGGCACCCATTTGTACCCTTCACTGGTTTTGTATTTGTCAAATACTACCTTCATATCTTCTGCGCGGCTGAAAAAACCGGCATAAGCCGCAATGATCCTTGTTAACTGATAAGGGCGGTTGTGCACTTTGCTGGCTAAATAGTTGGCAATTACATCTATATTCAGTTTATCGGTGATCTTGTAATTGGTATTCAGGTGCACCGTGTTGCGTTGCATATCGCCGCCTTGTTGTATGCCTTTATAATCATTGCGGGTGTATGATAAGCGATAGGAAAACTTATCGTTTGCGTTGGCAATTGAAGTATTCAGGATAGAATTAAAGCCAAGGCGGTATAACTGTTTATAGTTTTTTTCATGCGCTACATAGGGTCGCATTTGTCCATCCCACCAGGGCACTTCACTGCCGTCGAATTTGGGGCCAAATTGCGCATAGGCTGTAAAGTTGGGCCGTACATTGTCGTTGATGCCGTCTCCATCGGTATCAACCGGTACCCAGCCATCTTCTGTAGCCCCTTCCGAAAGGTTGGTTGCCCTGTCGGAACCGGGCCCATATTCAGTCTGGTATTTTGGTAAAAAAGCTGCCTGTTCTATAGTATTGGTGTAATTGACAGAAACCCCTAACCGCTTTTTGGGCGTTCCTTTTTTGGTAGTGATCACTACCACGCCCGCGGCAGCTTCAGACCCGTATAAAGCCGTTGCGCTGGCGCCTTTTAAAATGGAAAGATTATCGATGTCGGATATGTTGATATCGAGGATGCCATTGCCACGAATACGCGGATCGGTCCAATAGCCATCGTTGTTGATTCCAATAATGCCTTTTTCGTTTGTATTACGAATGACTATGCCATCCACTACATACAAAGGCTGGGCGTTAAAATTGAGGGAGTTCACTCCGCGAATTTGCACCTGAACGGCACTGGTGGCGCCGCCGGGCGCTGTTTTTATCATTACTCCGGGTGAGCGGCCATACAAGGCAGAAGCAAAATTGGTGTTACCGGACGAAGAAAGATTCTCGGCGGTTACAGTGCTTAACGAATACCCCAACGACCGCGAATATTTATTTACCCCAAGCGCAGTTACCACCACTTCATTCATCATATTATCCAAAACCGACAATTGCGCATGGAGATAAATGATGGCGCCGGAATTATCTAACCTAACCTCCTTCGTTTCATATCCCACACTCGATATCTCTACCACTTCTCCTTTGGTTCCTTCTATATTAAACTCGCCATCGGCATTGGTAGCAGTGCCAAGCATTGTGCCTTTAATCCATATACTTACATTGGCCAATGGCTTGCCTTCCTCATTGGTAACACGGCCTTTTACCAGTTGTGTTTTCTTTTCTGTAGTGGTTTTGTGCTCTTCTTGTGTAGTGGTTGTTTTTGCTTTGTGCCCAGGCACATTTTCGGGAGCGGCTATAATAACAAAGGTTTTATCGTTTACCTTTTTAAAATTTAATCCGGTAAACAGCAGCAGTTCCTCAAGTATTTGTTCAACCGGCCGGTTCTTAATAGCAACCGGTTTTACCAGTATGTCACCAAAGGATTTTTCGGAGAAGAGAAAAAAGATGCCTTTTGACTGATTCAACTGTTTCAGGATGGCAAATAGAGGCTGGCGGGCAATAGAAGTGTCTTTTGCCGGAGTTGCTACGCCTTGATGTACAACCTGACGAGGAGGCTTTTTACGATTATATGATACTGCATCCTGCGCTACGATACAGCTGGCAAGCAATAGTGAAATCGCGAAAAAACATCCCCGAAAGATCCTTTCAGATCCTCTTTTCCTCATACGCAGATCTTAATAATAAACCTGCCTGGTCTTGGTTCTATTTTACTTTCCTAATCAGGATCTCTTTATCTGATTTCTGCACATCATACTTCGACAAGGTGAGGAGCTGTACAAACTCATCGAGGTTGTCATTGGGTATAATGCCAGAAAGAGAATCAGCTGCCGCGGCTTCATTAGCCAGGATAACCTTAATTCCATACAGATCCGCTACCAGTTCAGCGACCTCTTTCATAGGAGTTTTTTCAAAAACAAATTTGTGTTCTGTCCAGGCCAAAACCGGCGCATTGTTAACGTCTTTCTTCTTAATTCCAGTATTACTGAACTCAACAAATTCGCCCGGTTTCATGTGAACTTCCTGGCCTTCACCCTGTATTGTTACACTTCCTTCTGTTAACAACACATTGTTTCGGGTATTCCGGTTAATAACATTGAACTGGGTTCCGGTAACCACCACATCAAAATGGCCGGTATGTACTATGAATTTTGTTTTTTGAGCTGTTTTTTTAACATGGAAAAACACTTCACCATTTACCCATACTTCCCTATCTGATCCTTCTTTCCATTTTCGGTATTTGAGCGTTGTATTGGCATTCAACATGATCTGTGATCCATCGGGTAAAACTTCCTGCCGGGTTTCCCCGTAGGCGGTTTGCATAACTAATTTATTTGTAGTGCGGATGTATTGCCAAACGGAAATTGAAGTTATAAAAATAATAGCAGCTGCAGCCCACCATCTTGCACGATTAGAACGCATGGAAACCACCGGTGTTTCGTGTTGGTTGTCATTAGCAACACTGGTTGTTTTTGCCAATCTTTCCTGCGCAATCTTTAGCCGTTGTGCATCAACCGGTTCTTCTTTTATGGTTATGTGTTGTAACAATAAAACCGCCTCCTCAACCAACTTCCTTTGCACAGGATCATTAGCAATGCGGTTGTTCCAGGTTTCCACAGCTTGCGGATCGGTTTTAAAATACCACAACAAAAAGCTCTCTTCACTAATAAGGTCTTCAATAGAATTGATTGGTGCGTGCATATTGATGGTTTCTCTCTAAAATAGTACTGCAAAATCAGTTTTTGTAACCATATTTGTGGCCCTTTTTGCCATTTTCATATAAAACAAATCCTAAATTCACATCTGTTTCCGTTTCATTTACATAAAACCAACGGTAGCTTAACAAATTGATTACCAACCAGACCGATATAGCATTGTGGGAGGCCTACCAACAAGGTGATCACCATTCTTTTGACCAATTGTTTCGACGGTATTATGAACCGCTGGTTCAATACGGCAATAAATTTACTGGCAATAGCGGCATGCTGGAAGACTGCATTCAGGAGTTATTCACAGAATTATGGCAGAATAAAAGTCAGACCCAGGTACAATCGGTTAAAGCTTATTTATTTAAATCACTCAAATACAAGCTTTATCGCGCTCATCAACGAAAAACAGCCGGTCCTTTTAACGAAAACTACGCAGAGGTGTTGTTTGAATTAAGCCATGAAACCCTGCTGGTAGGGCGGGAACAGGATGCTGAAAAAACCGCGCGGGTGTTGCAGGCGCTTGGCCAGTTATCGACCAGGCAAAAGGAGATCATTTACCTGAAATTTTACCAGGAACTGAATTATGAAGAAGTAAGCGAGATCATGAATATTAATTATCAGGCTGCCCGCAACCTGTTGTATCAATCCATTAAATCATTAAAAAAACTGCTGACCGCCTTAACGGCACTTCTGTTCTTTTGATTCATTTCTTTTTTGTTAGCTTATCTTTCAACACACCCCAAATGCTTCTGCGTTCGTAGGTGCGTTTATACCA
>CBIMFG010000145.1:0-7696 GCA_966243125.1 uncultured Niastella sp. | reverse complement strand
AGCTATTACCATTACGGTAGAAGTAAATGTAATGCCGGGCAACATCCATTACTACATTGTAGGGTTGCCCGATAATGCGGTGAAAGAAAGTCTGCAACGGGTAGAAAGCGCCATAAAGACCATTGGCTATCAAATGCCCCGCACCAAACTGGTTATAAACCTGGCGCCCGCCGATATAAAGAAAAGTGGTTCCTCATTCGACCTCGCCATTGCCATTGGCATTCTCGCCGCCAATAAACAGCTCAACGATCCTTACCGGTTAAAAGATTATGTGATCATGGGCGAGCTCAATCTCGACGGAACGGTTCATTCCATAAAAGGCGCCCTGCCTATTGCCATTACAGCGCGCAAGGAAGGCTTTAAAGGCCTGATTGTGCCCAAACAAAACTGCCGCGAGGCAGGCATGGTAAATTCGCTACCGGTTTATGGCATTGGGCACCTAACCGAGTTGATCAAATTCATGAACGATGAATTAACCCTACAGCCGGTGGCCATTAATACCCGCGATGAATTCTTTGAGGCCCAGGAAGATTTTGAATATGATTTCAGCGAAGTAAAGGGGCAGGAATCCATAAAACGGGCGTTGGAGATAACAGCTGCAGGCGGGCATAACGCATTGTTGATTGGGCCGCCCGGCGCCGGTAAAACCATGTTGGCTAAACGCCTGTCAACTATTTTACCACCACTCTCATTAAAAGAAGCATTAGAAACTACCAAAATACATTCTGTAGCCGGTAAATTACCAGCACATGCTACCTTAATTGCCAAACGGCCATTCCGCTCGCCACACCATACCATTAGCGATGTGGCGCTGGTTGGCGGCGGCAGTATACCTCAACCCGGCGAAATTTCGCTGGCACATAACGGTGTTTTATTTCTTGATGAATTACCTGAGTTTAAACGCAGTGTGCTGGAAGTAATGCGGCAGCCATTGGAAGAACGGCGGGTAAGCATAAGCCGGGCTAGAATAGCCGTTGACTTTCCGGCCAGTTTTATGTTGATCTCGGCTATGAATCCCTGCCCTTGTGGTTTTTATAACCACCCCGAAAAAGAATGCACCTGTGGCCCGGGCCTGGTTCATAAATACCTGAATAAAATATCGGGCCCCTTACTCGATCGTATAGACCTGCATATGGAAGTAACACCAGTAGCCTTCAACGACTTAAGCCGGTCAAGAAGTGCAGAACCATCTTCGGCTATAAGAGCCCGGGTAATAGCTGCACGGGCCATACAAACAGAACGTTTTAAGAACAATGCCGGTATTTATTGCAATGCCCAAATAACCAGTAAGCTGTTAAAAGAAGTATGCACACCCAATGCGGCAGCCTTAAACCTGTTGAAAGCGGCCATGCAAAAACTTAATTTATCGGCGCGGGCGTATGATCGTATCTTAAAAGTGAGCCGTACAGTGGCTGACCTTATGGGCAGCGAAACTATTTTAACGGAACATGTAGCAGAAGCTATAACGTACAGGAATCTCGACAGGGAAAGTTGGGGAGGATAACGGAAAGCAACAAGCTATGGCAAAAGAATGAAAGCTGGCAAGCAAACATTAGGATCGTTCAACTAGTTCTGGATTGTTTTAAGTGAAGGCGTATTCCATTCTTCGGTAGAAACAGTGCTTTCACTTTTACTTTTAAAGATCCTGGCAAAAACTTCACCAATGATCTGGGCAATTGTTTTACGAACAATACGCAGATCTAACCAGAAGTTCGCATTACGAACATAAAAAGCATCAAACTGGTAACGGTGAAAAATGCTTTCAAAATCTTTGGTAGGACCGCGGAAACCTTTGATCTGAGCCAAACCGGTGATACCAGGTTTTACCAGGTTTCTAAATTTATATCCACTAACAGCATTAGCGAATTTATTACAGTCGGCGTTCATATGCGGACGTGGACCAACAATACTCATTTGACCCATTAAAACATTAAAGAACTGAGGAAATTCATCTAAACCGGTAACACGCAAAAACCTGCCCACGCGGGTAATGCGGGGATCATCTTCACTTGCCTGACGGATATCAGCATCCCGATTAACGTACATAGTACGCAGTTTATAGCACCAAAATACCCTTCCAAGAAACCCTACCCGCTTTTGTTTAAAAAGCACCGGACCTCTTGAATCGAGTTTTATCAAAACCATTAAAATGGGGATCAACCAGGAAAGAACCAACACAATGATCATCAGGGATGTCACAATGTCAAAAACACGCTTGGCAACAAAATATCCATGCTTACGCTCCAAATATAACCTGAGCGAAGGCGTTTGCTCAGTAAAAAATTTGACTCTTTTATAAACTAAATTTTCGGGTTGCTCGATCATATAGCACAGGTATTATGGTTCTTCAAGGACTCTGTTAACGAAATTAATGCCGTATTAGTACCTCAACACACGCTTTAACATCACTTTTAATATTTAAAACAACAAAATCGCTTAAACCCCTAACTCAGATGTTAAAACAAACTCTAAAATCTCTAAAATTCCACCATTGACAATGCAAACTTAAGAAAGGTTGCACCAAAAAAGGTTTAAAATAAATTTCCTATTTTCTTTTATATCAACGCTTTTCACGAATATTCCTGAAATCAACGCGGTTATTGCTAAAACTGCACAGTTATTGGTTTAAACACACATTATTTTAACTTTTTAATCTGTTTATGGAGCAACGTTTTTAGGCATTTTTACACTCCTTTAGCAGTCAAATGTTTAAAAATGCGTTTACATTTGCAGAATTAATAAAAACCACTTGTCAGCGAAGGTTAGATGAACTTAACCGCTAAATAGAAAATGAACTCTTGGCCCCAAAAAATTGATTTTTACCTTTTAATACCCTTTTATAACAACCTTCCGGGGCTGATCCATTCATTGCAGAGCGTGCAATATGATATTGATAAGTATGTAGTGGTTATTGTTGATGACGGTAGCGCCCAACCTATAACCCTTGAGGATGTATACCAGCAGATTCCCAGCAGTATATCCGTAAAAATTATACAATTGCCTTGTAATAAGGGTATTACAATAGCATTAAACACCGGGCTCCAATGGATCATGCAACAGAATAATGCACAGTTTGTTGCCCGGCTCGATTGTGGTGATTTGTGTACACCCGAAAGATTTTACCGCGAGGTAACTTTTTTACAGGAGCACCCACAAATAGATCTGGTAGGCAGTTGGTGTGTATTTAAAGACTTTAAAACCGATATAGCATTTAAATATATTACCCCAACCCAACATAATAAGATAAAAAGGGGTATGTATTTTAGAAATATTTTCATCCATCCTACCGTAATGTGGCGGTGCGATGCCATGAAGAAGAACAAGCTGTACCCCGAAACCTTTCCTGATGCTGAGGATTATGGTTTCTTTTACCAGTTAATGCAAAACGGCGAAGTGGCTGTTATTCCCGAATATCTGGTAACCTGCGAAATAAATCATAAAGGTATTTCGCTGAATTCCAGAAAAAAGCAGCTGAATAGCAGGATTAAAGTGGTAAGAGAATACGGAAGAAATAGGGTTTTGCGTTATTTGGGAGTTTTTAAACTAAGGTTACTGTTAATTATTCCATACAACCTGATTTTTGCGCTGAAAAGGGTTCTGTATGGAGTATAATTAATACATACACATCAGATGCCATGTGACTAAAGACAGGAATTACTTATGTAAGTTCCTGAAAACAAATGTGTTGCTGTTACCATTAAATCCATTTATTATGAAAATTGTACATGTGGCGGAGGCTTTTGCGGGGGGGATCGTAATGTTTGTTAAATCCTTGGTTGATAATATGCCTGATGATGAGCATATTATCGTGCATGGCGAGAGGGCCCATGTAACACGTTTTACTGATATAAGAAAACAGTTTGCCCGAACCAATGCCCGTTTTGTACGATGGCATTCAGCCCAACGAAGCATTCGTTTATCAAAAGATTTTTCTGCATTTTGGGAATTATATAAGATCTTAAAGCGGCTTAAAAAGCAACACCAGATCGATGCTGTTCATTTACACTCCTCAAAAAGTGGTTTTATAGGCAGAATGGTATGTAAAGTGCTGGGTATTAATAATGTAATTTATACTCCTAATGGCGCCCCTTTTCTGGTGGGCACCAGTAAAATATCAAACTTTTTATACAAACAACTCGAACGCCTGGGCAATGGCTTTGGTGGTCAGGTGGTTTGTTGTTCCCCTTCAGAACAGGAAGAATACCAAAAAGTTGGAATTCAAGCCATTACTATTAATAATGGAATTACATTCGAACGTTTCAGCGGCTACAATATGGAACCCTCCAATAAAAAGTTTTGTATTGTAACCAGTGGCCGTATCATCAATCAAAAGAACCCTGCCCTGTTTAACAGTATTGCGCAGTATTTTCAGGAATTTAAACAATTCGAATTCATTTGGATAGGTGATGGGCCGGAAAGAGCATTATTAACTTCATCTAATATAAAAATAACCGGCTGGATGCCTGGCGAGGACGTAGCCCGCCTTATCTCCTCGGCCAACGTGTATTTATCCACAGCCAACTTTGAAGGGTTACCCTACGCCGTGCTGGAAGCCCTGGCATTAAGAAAACCCGTTCTGCTCACCGATAGCGTTGGCAACCGCGACCTGGTAAAGTCATGTTTAAACGGCGACCTGTTTAACCACCACGCTGAAGCAATAGTAAAACTGCTGCAATATTTTAACAATACCAGCATGCTCAACATAATGGGAGAATTTTCTGCCCTCCATGGAAAAGAATCATTTAATGTAAATCATACCTTTACGCGGTATAGGCATTTATACGCCGGGAACCATATTGAAAATAATAAGTATTTGAAACCGACCCTGGTAAACGCCTAATAAATTGATTTTAACCATGGAGAAGCAACTCAACGGTGTTATGAGTCATGACCAGATCAAGCAGCACCTTGATCAGATCCGGAGTTTTATTGAAATTGAGCTGGCAGAAAAAAAAGCAATTATAAAAGAACAGGCAGCAGAAGTTGAAGAATTAAAAAAACAATTGCAACAGAAAGACATTGCCATTAGCATGTTTGAAGCAAACACACGGGCATTTCAGGAAACAGCAGAAGGAAACAGACAACTGATCAATAAACTTTTGGGGGATATTAGCCGGCTACAAAACGATGTAGAGTGGTATAGACGTACATACGAAAAAAGAAGTCTGTTGGGCATTTTCAAAGAAAAACTTAAAAAACACTAAGATTGTTTGGCCTGAAATCATATATTCGAAGTTTTCAAAAAGCAAAAAACGCGCAATCCATGACCACTACTTGGGAAAATAGCATTATAATAAAAGGTACTAAGAATGAATTTTCAGTTTTGCCTTCCGTTAGCAATTTTATTACTCAGGAACATTACATTGATATAAAACAATTGAATCTGGAATCTGACCTTAACGAATACGTTAAAAAAGATACTGCGGCATTACCTTTAACAGAAGATAGGGAAGGATATCATGATCAAAGGCATTATGATTATTGGTTAAGCGGTTTGGATGAATATCAAAAAATTAAATGCGAGTCTCAAAATGCAGGCTTGAACTATAATAATAAAGTAAGGGTCCTTGATTTCGGCTGTGCATCAGGCAGAGTTTTACGCCATTTTGCATTTCAAAACGAAACTGAATCCTGGGGATGCGATATCAACGAAAACCATGTTAACTGGTGCAATAAATATCTTGGTAAACAGGCTCGTGTATTTCAAAACACTTCCTTGCCGCACCTGCAAATTGATGACAACTTTTTCGACCTCGTATATTGCCTGTCAGTTTTCACCCACATTGAAGCTTTTGAAACATCATGGCTTTGTGAATTAAGAAGAGTGCTTAAGCCAGGAGGCATTGCTTATATAACTATTCATGATGAAACATCATGGAATAACATGCCGAAGGATTGGGGTGTTGGTCATGCAGTGATCAATAATCCGCAATTCGATCCTAAATGGCTGGAGACAGGTTTCCCTAATGAAAAATTCATTTCCAGATGGGCAGCCGACAAGTCATATACTTCCAATGTGTTCTATAAACTGAGCTATATACATGAAGTGTGGTCGAAGTTTTTCAATATTCATAAAGTAATTCCAATGGGAAGTAATTATCAAACAGTTTTAGTTTTACAAAATAACAAGAGGTAGCAATGTCGTTAATTCAAATCAGCTTGCCAGATATAAAATTTGATATTGAGGGGTTTCCAGGTGAAGATGATTATATAACAAGCTGTATGAAGGAATTTGCAAATTGGGAGCCCAATATTTCTGAAAAATTTTCAGCAATCCTAATACAAGCAAAAAAATATAATGTAAAAGGTATTGTTTTGGATGTTGGAGCTTGTTATGGTTATTACTCTTTAATAGCAAGCCAGCTAAATTATACAACACACGCATTCGAACCTAACCCAATTACATTAGAAATTCTAAAAAGAAATATTGAACGATCTGGTAACGGAAATATAATAACCCATAATATCGGACTTGGGGATAAGCATGAATTAAAATCAATTGAATTTTCTGAAAAGAACATTGGCGGTTCTTCGCTTAAAGAACCGGCGGTTGAAGGAACGCAAATTGAAATACAGGCAATGGATAGTTTATCGTTCAACCAGCCTGTTATCATATACAAAATAGATGCAGAAGGATATGAACCGGAAGTAATAGCAGGAAGTATTAAGACGATCAAAAAATCAAAAGTTGAATTCATTGTTTTGGAGATCTCTCCGAAATTTTATCCAAGCAAAAAAGTAATAACAGAGGTTTTTAATCCATTATGGGCAGAAAACTATCTGTCCTTTGATGTTGGCTTGCAGGATTCAGGGAAGCCGGAAGATGCATTAAAAAAATTCGATCTCTTTACTTCAGCCGAAAAACTGGAAGAACATTTGTTGAATACAGGCCAAACAAACTTTTTATTTGTAAAAAAAGATAATATTGCCCTAAACTATTCAACAGGCAGCCTGTGGAAAGATGAACTGTTATCTCTATGGACAATTGAATCTTATAGAAATAACATCAATAAATTAAACACTGTAACTAAGGAACTGAACAGTATTCATTTATTGGTTTACGAAGTAAAAAAAGAGAACAGGAAATTATTTAACATGCTAAATGAAGCGGCTGCATTTCAAGCCGAATTATTGGAATCTATTAAAAGAAAAGATGAATATATAGCACAATTAGAAAATACCAACCTTCAGCAAACCTAATCCCTAATATTATTTGCCAGTAAAATGATTTCACATGTAAATCCGGATTTTACTAAAACTCCGGTTAACTGCGTAAAAAACTTTAACTATACTTTTCAGTCAGAAAAAGTACTTCCGGAAATATCTATAATTACACCTTTTTACAATACGGGAGAAGTATTCCTTGAAACAGTTTATTGCGTATTAAACCAGTCTTTTCAAAACTTTGAATGGATAATCATAAACGACTGTTCAACAGACGCCAAATCTGTTCAAATACTTGCAGAAACTGCTGAAAAGGACGCCCGTATTAAGATATTAAACAACAATGAGAATCTGGGTCCCGGCGGTAGCAGAAATGCAGGCATCAACCTCTCAAAAGGTAATTTTCTGTTTTTTGTAGACTCTGACGATCTTCTTGAACAAACAGTAATCGAAAAATACTGGTTGTTCTTAAAAATAAATACAGAATATAGTTTTTGTAATGCGTGGCATATAGGGTTTGGCGCAAAAAACT
>CBIMFG010000144.1:0-7740 GCA_966243125.1 uncultured Niastella sp. | reverse complement strand
ATGTAAACGATGCCTCTTTCGGCAGCGGCTACGTCGTAATTACAAACCTGTAACAGGCGGGTTAAAATACTTTCTACGTCCTCACCCACATAACCGGCTTCAGTAAACACCGTAGCATCAACGATAGCAAAAGGAACATTCAGCAGGCGGGCAATGGTTTTAGCCAGCAGGGTTTTACCTGTACCGGTTTCACCCACCATAACAATGTTGCTTTTTTCAATATCAACCTCGTTTTCTGCAGGCTTTTGTTGAAGACGTTTGTAGTGATTGTACACGGCCACTGCTAATACTTTTTTAGCATCGTCCTGACCAATCACGTATTCATCCAGAAAGCGTTTAACTTCAATAGGTTTCTTAACGTTCAGTTTGAAGGAAGTGCTGGGCGGGGTACTTTCATGGCGGATCATCAGCTCCTGTTCAATGATCTCGCGTGCATGCTCAACGCAATTCTCACAAATATGTCCTTCCTGCCCGGCAATAAGAATCTTTACTTCATCGCGGCTGCGTCCGCAAAAAGAACAGTGTAATGTTGTTTTAGCCATGTTTGTATAAATCGCTTACAAAGGTATCTAAATGCTATGCCAAATCCCAATAAAAAATCCCAAACTCCATTTCTAGAATATTAGTATACGGAATTTGGGACTTTTACAGGTTTATATGTACTTATAACTTCTCAACTTGCTGATCTACAATGCCATATTCGATTGCTTCTTTGGCATCCATCCAGTAGTCGCGATCAAAATCCTTCATCACCTGCTCAAATTTTTTACCACAGTTATCAGCCAGAATGCGGGCGCCGATCTCTTTGGTCTTTTTAATTTGTTTGGCTTGAATTTCCAGGTCAGCGCTTACGCCCTGCATATATCCGCCCAGGCTGGGTTGGTGAATCATCACTTCGCCATGTGGGTAAATAAAGCGTTTGCCTTTAGTACCGGCGCTCAGCAAAATAGAACCCATTGAGGCAGCCAGACCCATGCAAATTGTGCTAACCGGGCTTTTCAGCATACGCATGGTATCATAAATAACCATGCCGCTGGTAACCACGCCACCGGGGCTGTTGATGAAGAATTTAATTTCTTCGCCAGGTTTGTCGGCATCGAGCAGTAACAGTTTTGTTACAATATCTCTCGCTGATTTATCTTCTACAACACCCCACAGGTAAACTGCTCTTTTTTCAAAAAAGAACTTTTCCATTTTCTTGGCCAGCATGCCAAAGTCAGCATTTTTCTCTTCTTTGCCGTTTTCTTTTGGTTCGTCTTCTTCGTCCATGCGAAATGGCTGAAACAAATGATTTGAGTACTGCATACTAATATTTTGTTTGAATTCGATTTAATAGGTTCATCTAAATGAAAAAGGATTAGAGATCCTTTTTCTCTTTACGTGGGTTGATCAGCAATACTTCATCAACAATGCCGTATTCTTTGGCTTCTTCAGAAGTTAACCAGTAATCGCGATCGCAATCTTTCTCTACCTGTTTTACTGTTTTACCAGTGTGGAAGGAGATAGCGTCGTACAGGTTCTTTTTGATCTTTTTGATCTCTTGTACGGTGATCTCGATATCGCTGCCCTGACCGCCAATGGCGCCGCTTGGTTGGTGCAACATAACGCGGCTATGCTTTAAGGCAGTACGTTTTCCCTGCGTGCCGGCGCACAACAGTACAGCAGCCATAGATGCAGCCATACCAATACAAATGGTGCTAACATCCGGAGTAATGTAGTTCATGGTATCGTACATACCTAAACCAGAATACACGTTTCCGCCGGGGGAGTTAATGTACATCTGAATGTCGCGGGTGCGATCTGTGCTTTCCAGGAACAACATTTGCGCAGTTACGATATTTGCCACTTCGTCATTAATGGGGTAGCCCAGGAAAATGATGCGGTCCATCATTAACCGGCTGTAAACGTCCATTACTGCAATATTCATGGGACGTTCTTCAATAATATTGGGAGTGAGATTCGTAACTGAATGCTTTTGGTAACTGTGCAGGGTATTGCTTGAAATACCTCTGTGGTGTACCGCGTATTTTTCAAATTCTTTTCCAAGATTCATAGTACTTTTCTATTATTTGAGTTGGCAATTTAAGTTTTTTAGGAAACCAAATACCGTGCTACACAAAAAAACGGTCATTTTGGCCTAAAGACCTCAAAAACAGACGGTTTTAGTCTGCAATACCGGCAGTCGGTCTGGTATAAAACAGACCTTTAGGCATCTTGAGAAGTATAACAGGTACTCGTATGTAAAAAAGCTGACAAGTTGAACAGCGCCCTGTCAGGCTACTTTGGTATTCAACCGGGTACGGGACTTTACCGAACGATCATTAGCCATAATTCACTTACCTGATAAGTGCACATTTAACAGTTAAAAGCTGCACTGGTTTAACGTTTCACATACAAACAATTGTTTGTGGCCGGTTTGTTAAAAGCACCATTTAGTCCACTTGTTTGGTAGAAAAAATTTTTGATATCCGTTTTGAAATATTATCTTTGATCTACAAATTGAGTAGACTTATTTATGTTTCGCTCCCACGCCATACACACAATGTACATCTCCTGTTGCAACAAATACTGTTGTTGCCGTTAATACTCAGTTTTACACTCACTTGTACGTTTCGCACTTAGGTTCCAGGTTCCAGATTTTCGAATGAATGAATGATAAAAGAATATGAGCTCAACGCTAAAGTCACACTTGACAGATTTAACCCACCAATCAGATAGACTATCTATTGCTGAGTTTATCAAATTACTTACAGAACAATTTCCCGGTCAGGTTACATTCAGCAGCAGTTTCAGTTACGAAGACCAGGTAATTGCCCATGAAATACTGAGCAATCAACTGCCGGCAAGTATTTTTACTTTAGACACCGGAAGGCTTTTCGCAGAAACTTATTCTGTATGGAACAATACCAACGAGAAATACCACGCCAACATCACCGCCTACTACCCCGATTATAAACTGCTCGAAACCTTTGTTACTGAAAAAGGTCCCAATGCATTTTATGAATCAGTAGAAAACCGCAAACAGTGCTGCTTTATACGCAAGGTAGAACCGCTGAAAAGAGCGTTGGCCGGAAATGCGATCTGGATCACCGGTTTACGGGCCGAACACTCACCCGACCGCAACGATCTTAGTGTAATTGAGTGGGATGAAACCAAACAGGTCATCAAGTACAATCCCATTTTGCACTGGACAACAGAACAGGTAAAAAAATACATCGACGATAATAATGTGCCTTACAATCCGCTGCACGACCGCGGTTTTGTAAGCATAGGATGCCTCCCTTGTACGCGCGCAATAAGGCCTGGTGAAGATTTCAGGGCCGGCCGCTGGTGGTGGGAAGACGCAGCGAAAAAAGAATGCGGTCTGCATATTCATAAATAATTTATTAACTGAATTCTGAAAAGAGATATATGAGTAAGTATAGTTTAGATTATTTGGATCATCTGGAATCGGAGGCTATTCATATCTTCCGCGAAGTAGCAGGGCAATTTGAAAGACCAGCTTTGTTGTTTTCCGGTGGCAAGGATTCCATCACGCTGGTACAACTGGCGTTGAAAGCATTTCGCCCCGGTAAATTCCCTTTCCCCCTCGTACACATCGACACAGGACATAACTTCCCCGAAGCGCTGAAATATCGTGATGAACTGGCCGGGAGACTGGGCGAAAAACTGATCGTTCGGAACGTAGGCGATACCATCAAAGCAAAAAATTTAACTGAGCCAAAAGGAAAGTTTGCCAGCCGCAACGCGTTACAAACATTCACCCTGCTCGATACCATTGAGGAGTTTAAGTTTGATGCCTGCATTGGAGGCGCCCGCCGTGACGAAGAAAAAGCAAGAGCCAAAGAGCGCATCTTCTCTGTTCGGGACGAATTCGGTCAATGGGATCCTAAACTGCAACGCCCCGAACTGTGGAATACCTATAATGGAAAAATAAGCAAAGGCGAGAATGTTCGCGTGTTTCCTATAAGCAACTGGACAGAATTAGACGTTTGGAATTATATCCGTCGCGAAAAGATCGACCTGCCTTCTATTTACTTCTCACACGAACGTGATGTAATTGACCACGAAGGACAACTGGTAGCAGTAAGCGAGTTTATAAAGCTCGATGAAGGCGACAAAGTACTGCGCAAAAACGTTCGCTACCGTACCGTAGGGGATATGACCTGTACCGCAGCCGTTGAATCACGTGCCGATAACATCGACGATATCATCAGCGAGATCACCGCTACCAAAACAAGCGAACGCGGCGAAACCCGTATCGATGATAAAGTGTCTGAAGCAGCCATGGAAGACAGAAAGAAAAACGGATATTTTTAATTTCTGATTTAGCGATTAGGGATTTCGCGATTTAAAATCCCAAAATCACCAAATCCCAAAATCTCAAAATTTCTACAATGGATTTATTACGGTTTATAACAGCAGGCAGTGTTGATGATGGTAAGAGTACCCTGATCGGCCGTTTATTATATGATAGCAAAAGCATCATGATTGATCAGCTGGCTGCTATCGAAAAACAAAGTAAGAACAAAGATCAGGGCGAAATTGACCTGGCTTTGTTAACCGATGGATTGCGTGCAGAAAGAGAACAAGGCATCACGATAGATGTGGCCTATAAATATTTCTCAACGCCCAAACGCAAGTTCATCATTGCCGATGCACCGGGTCATATACAATATACCCGTAACATGGTAACTGGCGCTTCAACTGCCGACCTGGCTATCATCTTAATTGATGCCCGTAATGGTGTGGTTGAGCAAACCCGCCGCCATTCCATCATAACCTCTTTATTAAACATTCCGCACGTGGTAGTGGCCATCAACAAAATGGACCTGGTTGACTATTCACAGGATGTTTACAACAATATCGTGATTGATTATGCCGAAGTGGCAAAATCACTGGGGCTGAAAGATGTGACCTACATACCGCTAAGTGCTGCATTTGGTGATAACATCGTTGAAAAATCACCGAGGCTGGCCTGGTATGAAGGTGAGCCTTTACTGCAATTCCTGGAATCAGTAGAAGTAGATAAAGATATCGACCTGGAAAATCCACGTTTCCCTGTGCAATATGTGATCCGTCCTCAAACAGACGATCTGCATGATTACCGCGGATATGCAGGAAAAGTGATCAGTGGTATTTATAGAAAAGGAGATGCCATCACTGTATTGCCTTCAGGCCGTACCAGTACTATCTCCGCCATCGAGCACAATGGTACAGAAGTAGAAGAAGTGTTTGCGCCGCAAAGCGCCATTCTTCACCTGGAAGATGATATCGACATCAGCCGCGGCGATATCATTGTAAAAAGTGATAACCTGCCTAAGCTTACACAGGAACTGGAAGTGGTGTTGTGCTGGATGGACAGCAAACCGCTGGTTACCGGTAACAAGTATTTATTGCAGATCAACAGCAAAGTGGTAAAGAGTGTGATCAAAGAGATAGAGTACAAGCTGGATGTAAATACGCTGCAAAAAACAGAAGCTGCTTCAGCAACTTTGAACGACGTAATAAAAGTAAAAATAAAAACGGCCTCGCCCATCCCATACGATAGCTACAGCGATTTGCGGGAAAATGGTGGCGCCATTTTGATAGATGAAACAAGCCATGTAACAGTTGGCGCCTGTATGATTCAATAGCCGAGTAGTAAACCATTGTGTTGAACTTTTGAATATTGAACAAAATGAGCACGAACGAATTTATAAAGCATTTATATGCACAGCTTAAAAAGGTAGATACCACTTTCCCTGATAAGGAATTGGCTGAGCAGTTCATTGACCAGGTGTTTAACTTTTTGTTTTTACCCAACAAGAAGCACCATCTGTACAGCGACCTGGAGAAAGAACTCAATATCTTAAGAGGTCATTTATCGAGCCTGGTGTATGATGTAACGCATAAAGAGGAAAAGGCAGAGAAACATACAGAAACTTTTTTTGCTGCACTTCCTGTACTGTATGAAACGCTGATCAAGGATGCGAAGGCGTTGTTGCAGTTTGATCCCGCAGCACGGTCGGTAGAAGAAGTGCTGGTGGCTTACCCTGGTTTTTATGCCACCGCAGTGTATCGCTTATCCCACCAGTTATGGGAGCAGGGCGTGGAAATTCTGCCAAGATTATTCACCGAGTATGCGCATAGCAAAACCGGTGTTGATATTCATCCCGGCGCACAAATTGGCGAAGGCTTTTGCATTGACCATGGCACCGGCATAGTAATTGGCGAAACAACGGTAATAGGCAATAATGTAAAAATATACCAGGGTGTAACGTTAGGCGCCCTGCATGTTTCAAAAGAAACTATTACAAAACGACATCCGACCATTGAAGACAATGTAACCATTTATGCAGGTGCTACCATTCTTGGGGGCGAAACGGTAATAGGAAAGGATAGTATCATCGGCGGGAACGTTTGGTTAACGTATAGTGTACCCTCTTTTTCAGTAGTGTACCACAAAAGCGAGGTAAAGGTTCGCGACAAAAATCCATTTCCAGAGCCATTAAATTTCGTCATCTAAAAAACGGTAATTATGATCACCGAAGAAAGACAAAGCAGTAATTCCATAGACAACCAAAACAACCAGCGTATGAGAGCCGGTAGCATTTTAGAAACAATTGGCCAAACGCCACATGTTAGAATAAACAGACTGTTTGGTAATGGCCACGAAGTTTGGATCAAGCTGGAACGCAGTAATCCGGGCAACAGCATCAAAGATCGTATTGCCTTGTCAATGATCGAAGATGCAGAAGAGAAAGGCATTTTGAATAAGGACAGCGTGATCATTGAACCTACCTCTGGTAATACCGGTATTGGTTTGGCCATGGTAGCAGCCGTAAAAGGATACAAATTGATTTTGGTAATGCCCGAATCAATGAGTGTGGAAAGAAGACAACTGATGGAACTGTACGGTGCTTCTTTTGAATTAACGCCCCGTGAAAAAGGTATGAAGGGCGCTATTGAAAAAGCAAAGGAACTGGTAGCCGCAACGCCCAATTCCTGGATGCCACAACAGTTCGATAATGCAGCGAATGTAAAAGTACATCGCGAAACAACTGCCCTGGAGATCCTGGAAAGCTTCCCCGATGGCATCGATTATTTGATCACCGGTGTTGGTACCGGCGGTCACATTACCGGTGTAGCAGAAGTACTGAAGGCCAAATTTCCTAACCTGAAAGTATTTGCGGTAGAACCGGAGTTATCTGCTGTAATTGGCGGTGGCGCTCCTGGTCCACACCCATTACAAGGTTTAGGCGCTGGTTTTATTCCTTCTATCCTTAATACAAAATTGCTCGATGGAACAATAAACGTAGGTAAGGACGAATCTTTCAGCTATGCACAACGCCTGGCAAAAGAAGAAGGCATTCTGGCTGGTATTTCAACCGGTGCAGCACTGGCAGCAGTAGCAAAAAAATTAGCCGAAATACCCAAAGGTGCCCGTGTGTTGACCTTCAACTACGATACCGGCGAAAGGTATTTATCAATTGACGGCTTGTATAAATAATAAACGGTACATGCAAACAAACCCCACATATGGCAAAGTGATACTGGCTGCTGCCGGTCCCGGTGATCCGGAACTGGTAACGGTAAAAACAGTACGCTATCTGCAACAGGCTGAAGTGGTATTGGCCGATCGCCTTGTAAGCGAGGAAATACTGCAGCAGTATGTAAACAGCCAGGCGGAAGTAATATATGTGGGTAAGCAATGCAGCCGTGGATCATCAACTCCGCAGTACACCATAAACGAACTGC
>CBIMFG010000143.1:0-7758 GCA_966243125.1 uncultured Niastella sp. | reverse complement strand
GTAATAATTCTGCATGAACGCAGGATTAAAGATTGTCGTCATCCAGTTATGGTTCTGATCTTGTAAAGCTCTCGGCCTTTCAGCATAAAATTTCAACAGGTCAACTTTATAAGAATTGCCGGTATCAGCAGGAATGTAATCGCGATAAAATTCTTTCTGATAATTATATAACTGTTCGCCGTTCATCATATCCAGTTTGCCAAAATCGGGCGCGCGAAAGCCGGTGGTGGCTTTAAACTCAATAGCTGTTTTGCCATTCTTAGCTTTTTTAGTTGTTACCACAATCACCCCGGCATTTGCCTGCGAACCATACATGGCAGTGGCAGAGGCATCTTTCAACACCGTAATATTTTCCACATCATTCGGGTCGAAGTTGCCGCCGATAATGCCATCTACCACATACTCGCCTTTTTTCGAGACCAGAATTACCGGCAGTTTGCGGGTTTTCTCAAAATAAGTATAGGCATGTTTTAACTCATCGGCCAGCGGCAGGTATTCCGGAAAATCCTTCATGTACTTTTTCAGGTATTCACTGCTGCGGGCATTATCGAAACGAATGGGGAAAATATGCACCGGAATGAAATCCTGTCCTTCACTTTTAGCATGTGCGGCCAGAATGTACAATTCCTCTATTTGTTCGTTGTTAACGGGAATACACCCTGTAGTTACACAACTGCCATGGATGTAAATATCGCCGCCGGGCATCAGGGAATCGCTGAGCAAGCGGTCGGAGGCATTGGGATAATTTAACCCAAGCGACAGGTGGTACTGGCTTTTGGGGTTGAACTCGTTGATATAATAAAAGCCTTCGGGTACCTGGTAATCGCCGGCCATGCGTTTGGGGCCCAGGGAGCCGGCCATAGCGCATACACGATAGGTTTTAAACAGGGCGAATTTGTCGTTAAGGTCCTGTTTCACCCAAACTTCTATTTGACTGTCGTATTTAAAGGAGCGAATGTAAATGTAACGGGCTGGCCAGGCTAAACGCTTTTGCTCAAACTGCTTCATCAGGGTATCTTCCTTTTTCCGCATGGCATCGTTCATGCGCGGGAAGCTACGTTGATAGTCGATGAAATTAATACTGGCAGCCGTAGCGGTTTGCGCCGAAGCTGTTTTTACAAGGCTTATGGCCCCCAGTAATAGTATATACGCGTATCTCATGTAAGTGAACTGGGATAGTAACGAAAATAGGTTATGATTATTTACAACTCTTCAGTTAATTGGTGTTAAAATTAATTAAAACGAGCTTCCTACGAACACCCGGGTTTATGCACATTGTGGAAAATACACAATTTGCTGTATACCAATCAAAGCGGTTCAACAATAAATTCCGATAAATGTTCATATGAAAATCGCCTGTTTCCGGTTACCAGTTACCGGTTCCCGGGCAAACCGGTAACCGGAACCTGGTAACAAAAAGAAAGCCCGGAGAAAAGATGTTTGTTACCCCATCTTTTTCCAGGCCTCCAAAAAAGGCAGATTCTCTCAATAATTATTATAAGTTACCTCTCAGTTCCTGTTCCCGCTCAATGGCTTCGAACAGGGCCTTGAAGTTTCCTTTTCCAAAACTTTTGGCGCCTTTGCGCTGAATGATCTCAAAAAACAATGTTGGCCGGTCTTCAACGGGACGGGTGAAGATCTGCAGCAGATAGCCTTCATCGTCCCGGTCAACCAGAATGCCGAGTTGTTTCAACGGCTCCAGGTCTTCATCAATATGCCCTACCCTGTCTATCAGTTCATCGTAATAGCTGGTAGGTATGGTTAGAAATTCAACGCCGCGGTTGCGCAGGGCGGTAACGGTTTCAACAATGTTGTTGGTTGCCAGGGCCACGTGCTGACAGCCTTCGCCATCATAAAAATCGAGGTATTCTTCTACCTGCGATTTTTTACGGCCTTCTGCGGGCTCATTGATGGGGAATTTTACAAACCCGTTGCCATTGCTCATTACCTTACTCATAAGGGCCGAGTATTCGGTTGAAATATCATTATCGTCAAAGCTCAGGATGTTGCGGAAGCCCAGCACTTCTTCATAAAAGCTTACCCATTTATTCATTTGTCCCCAGCCTACATTGCCTACGCAATGGTCAACATACTGCAAACCCGTATCGGTTGGGTTGTATACTGTTTTCCATTCTTTGTAACCGGGCATAAAGGCGCCGGTGTAATTCTTTCTTTCTACAAACAGGTGAATGGTTTCGCCATAAGTATGAATACCGCTTAATACCACTTCGCCATGCTCGTCATTCAGGCGGGTTGGTTCCATATAACTTTTAGCGCCGCGTTTGGTGGTTTCTTCCCAGGCGCTGGTGGCATCCTGTACACGCAGGGCCAGTACTTTTACGCCATCGCCATGTTTGTAAATATGGTCGGCCATGGGATTGCCGGCACGCAAAGGAGTGGTTAAAACAAACGTGAGTTTGTTTTGGCGGATCACATAACTGGCGCGGTCTTTTACGCCGGTTTCGGGGCCTGAATAAGCGATTGACTGAAAGCCAAAAGCAGTTTTATAAAAATGGGCCGCCTGTTTGGCATTGCCTACATAAAACTCCACATAATCGGTTCCTTCAAGGGGAAGAAAATCGGCTGTTGTACCGGGCGCAGCCGCCATTAACGTATTTGACATACTATTTTAATTTAAATGGTATCCAGGAAATAAAGTAATAGCTCAATTAATAAATAACTGGCAGCAAGAATTGATTGTAAGGGAGGGGAATACTATAAACAACAGTCCATAGCCAATGCTTCCATGAGCAGGCAATAGCCCATGCGCTTGTCGTTAAAAACCTTATGTGCGTAATCTGGTTGCATTCAGTTGAACAAAGATATACAAAATGTTGATACCTGATACTGAGTGGGATAACTACACATTAAGACCATTCGGTGTGCTCCCCCCGACTTCCTTATCTTTGCCGCTTAATTAAACACGAACCATGCAAAAAATTGGAATCCTTGGTGGCGGACAGCTAGGCAGAATGCTCTTACAGGCCGCGGCCAACTATCCTGTTGAAACCTTTATCCTTGAAAACGATGCTGAGTGCCCTGCAGCCCATTTGTGTCATCATTTTGTGAAAGGCGATATCCGGAATTTTGATGATGTGTACAATTTTGGCAAGGGCCTGGATGCCATTACGATTGAAATTGAGTCGGTGAATGAAGATGCATTGGAAAAACTGGAACAGGAAGGTGTTCGGGTGTATCCTAAACCTTCGGCCCTTCGCACTATAAAAAACAAGATCCTGCAAAAGGAGTTCTATAAAGAACAACAAATACCCAGCCCCGCCTTTGTTATTACACAAAACCTGGTTGACCTAAGAGCCAATGCCGGCTTTTTACCCGCAGTGCATAAAATTGGTGTGGGCGGTTATGATGGCCGTGGTGTGCAATTAATAAACACACCTGGCGACCTGGAAAAAGGTTTTGATGCACCTGCGGTGCTCGAAAAAATGGTAACCATTCACCGCGAGATCTCTATGATCATTGCGGTAAATGATAAAGGAGAGAATGTATTGTACCCACCTGTTGATATGGTGGTTGACCCACGGTTAAACCTGCTCGATTATCAGATAAGTCCGGCCGAAGTACCGGAGAAAACATTGTGGAAGTTAGAGGCCATTGCGCTGGCTGTAGTAAAAGGACTAAAAAGCCCTGGTATTTTTGCGGTAGAGTTGTTTGTAAATAAAGAAGGTGATGTGCTGGTAAATGAAACTGCTCCGCGCGTTCATAACAGTGGCCATCATACTATTGAAGCCAATTACAGTTCGCAGTTTGATATGTTGTGGCGGGTGATGTTACAATATCCATTAGGTAATACCGATGCTATTTTACCGGCAGCCATTGTAAACCTGGTAGGCGCTGAAGGGTTTGCAGGCGAAGCTAAATACGACGGGTTGGATGAAGTGCTGACAATGGATAATGTATTTGTTCACCTCTATGGAAAAAAACTAACCAAGCCTGGCCGCAAGATGGGACATATAACTATCGTCAGTAAGGATAAACAGGATTTGACGTATAAAGCGAACAGGATTAAAAACATATTAAAAGTAGTAAGTTAAGCCCCGTTCTGCCTGCCGTTCATCTCTTTTTAATATGCAAGCTTAGTTAAAACATTAATTTTGCGGGCGATATGTGAAGCGGAAACAGTGAAAGAGTTTATATAGAAATTTGAATTATACGAATTGCAACTCTTTCACGTTTCTTTCCGACTTAGTCGGTGCCGATTCACGACTTAAACTTATAACAACTCAGATGAACCGTAACAGCAGGATTGTATTTGGATTTATTCTGTCCCTCATTTTTATTTCCTGTAAAAGCGAGAAAAAAGATGAAACTCCTAAAGCCGGCGGCAAGGCCGGTGGTGCTAATCGCCCCGTACAGGCTGAAGCATTTATTGTAAAATCAAAAGCCCTTAGCGAAAACCTGGAGATACCCGGAACCCTGTTGCCCTTTGAAGTAACAGAGATCCGTCCTGAAATATCTGGCCGCGTAGTTGCATTGAATATTCCGGAAGGAAGTTTTGTGCAAAAAGGCGCGTTGCTGGTTAAGTTATTCGATGGCGATTTGCAAGCCCAGCTAAAGAAATTGCAGGTGCAATTGCAGATAGCGCAAAAAACTGCTGAACGCCAGAAGGAATTGTTAAGTATCAATGGTATCAGTCAGCAGGAATACGACCTTAGCGAATTACAGGTAAGCAATCTGAAAGCCGATATTGATCTTATTCAGGTGAGCATTATAAAAACGGAGATCAGGGCGCCTTTTGCCGGCCGTATTGGTTTACGACAGATCAGTAATGGCGCTTACATCACTCCTACTAACCTGCTTACCACCATTAGCCAGGTAGGTCAGTTGAAAATGGAATTCACGGTTCCTGAAAAATACAGTGAAACCATGCGTAAAGGCCGTCAGGTTAGCTTTACTATAGCAGGCACTGATCAAAAGTTTAACGCCACCGTACTGGCAACCGAATCAAATATTGAAGCCACTACCCGCACCCTGAAAGTTAGAGCGGTGGTACAGGGCAAACACCAGTTGCTGACACCCGGCGCCTTTGCCAAGGTAGCGTTGCAATTAGGCAAAAACGACCACTCACTCATTGTTCCTTCACAGGCTGTTATTCCACAGGCGCGTAATAAAAGCGTGATCGTTTATAAAGGCGGCAAACCTAATTTTCAGGTTATTGTTACCGGTATTCGCGATTCGTCATTTGTGCAGGTGTTAGATGGTGTAAAGGAAGGCGACACCGTGATCACTACTGGTTTATTAGCTATCCGTCCTGAAAGTAAAATCAAATTAGTTAAAGTACAATAGTAGTTCATGAATATCTCGGAACTGAGTTTGCGGCGACCGGTATTGGCAACGGTACTGAATATCCTGATCGTGTTGTTCGGGATAATCGGTTTTACCTTCCTGGGGGTTCGTGACTATCCCGCCATTGACCCGCCCAACGTAAGCGTGCGCACAAGTTATCCCGGCGCCAATGCAGACATTATAGAATCACAAATAACCGAACCACTCGAAAAATCGATCAATGGTATTGCGGGTGTAAAAAATATTACCAGCACCAACAGCCAGGGTGTAAGCAGCATTAACGTAGAGTTTGACCTGAGCATTGACCTGGAAGCGGCCGCCAATGACGTACGCGATAAGGTTTCCCAGGCAACGCGTTCACTGCCAACTGACTTGCCGGCCCCGCCTGTGGTATCAAAAGCTGATGCAAGCTCTGACGCCATCATCTCTATGACGGTGCAGAGTAATACACGTAATCAGTTGGAGATTACAGAATACGCGAACAACGTACTGGTAGAAAGGTTACAAACCATTCCCGGTGTAAGTGCTATTCAAATATGGGGGGAGAAACGGTACGCCATGCGGATCTGGTTCAACCCCGCTAAACTGAGTGCTTATGGTTTAACACCCGGCGATGTACAGGCAGCGATTGATAAAGAGAATGTGGAGCTGCCTTCGGGTAAGATCTCTGGTAATAAAACCGAATTAACCGTTCGCACCTTTGGCCGTTTAACAACGGAAGAAGATTTTAATAATGTTATTGTAAAGAATGTGAATGGCAGCGACATCCGGTTAAAGGATGTGGCCGAAGCGGTGTTAGGCCCCGAGAATGAAGAAACCGTGTTGAAGGAAAGCCGCATTCCCATGATCGCACTGGCCCTGGTGCCTCAACCAGGTTCCAACTACGTAGCTATCTCGAATGAGTTTTATAAACGTTTGGCGCAGCTGGAAAAAGAAATGCCCAACGATATTAAGCTGGGTATTGCACTCGATCAAACCAAATTCATTAAGCGTTCTATATCAGAGGTGGAAGAAACCCTGATCGTTTCACTGATACTGGTGGTACTGATCATTTATTTGTTCTTCCGCAGCTGGCTGATCGCCTTCCGTCCATTGATAGACATTCCGGTTTCACTGATAGGCGCCTTCTTCATCATGTACGTGTGCGGTTTTACGGTGAATGTATTGTCGCTGCTGGGTATTGTACTGGCAACCGGATTGGTGGTGGATGATGGTATTGTGGTTACCGAAAACATCTTTAAAAAGATGGAAGAAGGGATGAACAAATACCAGGCGGCAAAGGAAGGTTCAAAAGAAATTTACTTTGCGGTTATTGCTACCTCCATTACGCTGGCAATTATCTTTTTACCCATCATCTTCTTACAGGGCTTCGTAGGCCGCCTGTTCCGCGAGTTTGGTATTGTGGTAGCCGGTGCGGTATTGATCTCAGCTGTGGTGTCGTTAACGTTGACGCCGGTGCTGAACGTGAAGTTGACCCGTAATGTACACAAGCATGGCTGGTTCTATCATAAAACCGAACCTTTCTTTCAATGGATGGAGAAAGGCTATTTCAATTCGCTGAAAAGGTTCATGCGTGTACGCTGGATTGCCTGGGTAATTGTAGCAGGTTGTGGAGTTGTCATTTACTTTATTGGCGGCAGTTTGCAATCAGAGCTGGCGCCAATGGAAGACCGCAGCCAGTTTCGTTTACAGGTTACAGCGCCTGAAGGTACTTCATACGATTACATGGACAGCTACATTGACCGGCTGGCGCAACTGGTAATGGATTCGGTACCCGAATCACAAACCGTGTTAAGTATTGTGGCCCCCGGCTTTAGTGGTTCCGGTGCTGTTAATACCGGTACGGTGCGCATGACGTTGAGCGATCCTGAGGAGCGTACCCGTTCGCAACAACAGCTTGTTGATATTATAAACCGCAACCTGAATAAGTTCTCCGATGGTAAAGCATTTGCCATTCAGGAACAAACCATTTCGGTAAACCGCCGCGCGGGCTTACCGGTACAGTTTGTTATTCAAAATAATGACTTCGATAAAATAGCTCAGGTGCTGCCCAAATTTCTGGAAGAGGCAAACAAGAACCCCGCCTTCCAGGGTGTGGATGTGGACCTGAAATTCAATAAACCTGAGGTTAATATTGAAGTAGACCGCATAAAAGCCAGTCAGTTGGGCGTGAGTGTTTCCGATGTATCGCAAACCCTGCAACTGGCCTTGAGTAACCTGCAGATGGGTTATTTTTACCGGGCAGGTAAACAGTATTCTGTTATTGGCCAGGTGGCCCGCAACGATCGTGACGATCCCACCGATTTGAAGAATATTTATGTGCGCAATAACCGCAATGAAATTATTTCATTGGATAACCTGGTTACCATGCGCGAAGCTACCACCCCGCCTACCCTGTACCACTTTAACCGGTATAAATCGGCTACCGTTTCGGCGGGGGTAGCTCCGGGTCAT
>CBIMFG010000142.1:0-7795 GCA_966243125.1 uncultured Niastella sp. | reverse complement strand
GAAACAATGTTATATAAGTTGTATTTCTTTAAAATAACTTCTGCAGCGCTGCCATAAGGTGCAGTTTTGGGGTTGGCAATAGCAATGCTTTTGATGCCCGCACTCACTAACAGCTTAAGGTCTTTTGCCGGCTGAATATTGGGTTTTACACTCCATAACACCAGCAAACCCTGTGCGTACACTTTTGGCGCTTCTAACGTAAAATGACTGTCGGACAGTTTTTGCGGAAATGCCGCATCAGCAGCAATAAAAATATCGAATGGGGCGCCGTTCAGGATCTGTTGGGTAAGTTTACCCGAAGCGCCCAGCACCACATCTATTTTGGTTTTGTTTGTTTTATTAAATTCAGTGATCAGTTCCTGTATGGTGTACTGCATATTGGCCGCTACCGCAACGGTTAGTTTTGCCTGCGCCAATAACGACAGCGAGGGGAATGCCAGCAGCAGAAATAGTAACATTTTCCTTCTCATCTGCTTCAAATTTAATTGATTAGCGAAACTACGTTATTTGAGCAATATCCGGGCTTTACTATTTTACCTCGGATTTGGCTACACCAATTCCTGATTAAACTACACTTGCCGGAGGGCAACGCCTCACCTTTGCCTCCTCATTAATAACTACACTATGGAATTATCTCATTACAGAACGTTAGGACATTCAGGTTTGCGCGTTAGTCCGGTTACATTGGGCCTATTGCAAACAGCATCTTTCTTATTGCAAACAGACATTGTTTTCGTGAGAATTTTTGCTCTTTTGATTGAAAATCAACTATGGATGTTATTTCCCTTCTTTTGCAACCGGGCTTGCATTACGAAAATCAACCGGCGATTGGGAAGTGTGTTTTTTAAAAAAGTTCGAAAAGTAAGATACGTCTTCAAAACCCAATTCAAAAGTAATTTGCTTTACGGTTTTATTAGTATAGGTTAACAACCTTTTGGCTTCAATCAATATTCTTTCCTGTATTACCTGTGAAGGGGTTTTGTTGTTGTAGATGGCAAACAGGTTCGACAGCGTTTTAGGCGATTTATACATGAGCTGGGCATAAAAGCTCACGGAATGTTCTTCCCTGAAATGCGTTTCAACCAACAGGTTGAATTTTCTTATCAAATGATATTTTTCTTCCTGCACTTTTTTCTCCGGCACATACGCTGTTCGGGCTAACCGGGTTATATAGCTGATGAGGCGTTTCAACAGCGCCAGCAGCATTTCGTTCTGAATGTTATCGGTTGTTTTAAATTCATCCATAAAAATGGCAGAGAGCAGCTTTAGCTTTTCCTGCGCTTCCTCATTGAGCGGGATCAGAATATGATCGGTGCTGCCAAACAAAAAGCCTACACAGCTTACTTCTTTATCATGGTCAATAAGACAATAAAACTCGCGGTTAAACTGCCAGGCAATAATGTCTTCCGATCTTTCAAAGGAGAACGACTGGTTGAACAAAAGCGTAAGCAGGGTATTGGGTGGAAAATCATGTTCCGTACCATCGATCGTAACGGTTTGTTTTTCCCCGGGGTTCCAGGCTATGGTAAAGTATTTATTAAAACGGTCACGGCTGAAATATAAACGATCGAAATTGGGTTCATTCTTGAAGAGCAATAGATCGCCACCTGTTTTTTCTTCCTTAAGAATATATTTCATACTCGCAAGCTACATGATAAATGTGAAATTTCATTTTTTGCCTATCTTGCCGGTTCTATGAAAAATGTAGTTGTTACAATTGCCGTACTATTATTAACTATCCGCGCCGGCATGGCTCAAAATGATACTTCCTATTTAACCGTTAAACTGGCTACCCAGCAAAAGTATGGGCTTGAACCCGCCAGGGCATTGGCCGCCCGGGTTACTCAAACACCAGCGGATGTTCTTACAAAATTCAAAGAGGCGGGCATGTCGCCCACCGAGCATGTATTAACGGCAGAAGATCAGAAAAAAATAGCCACCGCATTTGCCCTGTTACCACCTTTACACCAACGGGTGCTGAAAGAAAGATTGAAAAGCATAAGCTTTCTCGATAATATGCCCAATACGGCCCTGACATCCATGTTCAACTATGAGGAAAAGTATAATCTGTATCACATTACTTTCCGGGCAGGCATTCTGAATGAAACCGTATCGCAATGGCTTACCTGGAAAGAGAATACCGGTTTTGATACGGCACATTCTTCAATAGGGGTGCATGTTGAAGGTGGACAAATGAATGCGTTTGTATATGTTTTGTTGCATGAAACAACGCATGTAGTGGATGGCTCGCTCGCCATTGCCGGTAAACGGGATGGCAAGTTGCTGGAACCGTCCACTGCGCCGGATTTTGCAGCTGGCATTTGGGAAGAAAAAGGCTGGAACATATTATTGCCTTCTTTACGCGACACGCTGCTGCAGCATATTTCTTATCGTACCGGAAAGCGGCTGCCCATAGATTCGGCAATAGCTGTTTATCACTCCTTGCAAAAGAAACCTTTTGTTTCATTATATGGCAGCTGCGCGCGTTCTGAAGACCTGGCCGAATATGTTTCGGTGTATCATCTCACGCATGTGCTTAAACAACCTTTTACTGTGGTAGTAACAAAGGATAATAAAAAGATCTTCGAATACGCGCCCATGCAATCAGGCATTGTACAAAGCAGGGTGGGGCAAATGAAGTATTATTATCAGAAGAGTTAGGGGGTATAATAACTTTTCTTGTTTCAGCAGCTCAAACCATTACAACTTAACCATTTACCCCCTTTTTATTTGTTATTTGCTAAATGCCGAATTTAGAAGTCCATTAACAACATTAAACTGGCTTCTATGAAATCACTTACCTCGCGCAATAAGCGAACAGGCTGGCTATTGCCTCTGTTGCATCTGATCATAATACCTTCCATGGCCCAGATCAACTGGCCACCATCACAATTGTTACCTTCTTTTCCGGCGCCTGCACAAACGCAGGACCTCATTACACTTCGCGAAACAAGCACCCGCTGGGAAGGCGAGGTGCCGCAGTTGGGTCATAAAACCGGGCGACTGGAGAGCGAAGGCTGGCTTTGTCAAACCGGTATTGATGCGCCGAATGATCATATGATCTATGGCCCGTATGATGCCAGCATTCCGGCCGGGCCCAATGTGGCGGAGTTCAGGATGAAGGTTGATAACAATACCGCCAATAACGACCCGGTTGTTGACATTGACGTCAGAAACGCCACCACCGGACAGGTACTGGCATCGCAAACCATTACGCGGTTGCAATTTCCCATTGCAGCCGACTATGTAAGTTTCACGTTGCCCTTTACCATGCCCGCCGATAATCAATCGCTTGAATTGCGCGTATACTGGCGCGGTACGTCCTATACAAAGGTTGACTATGTAGCTGTTCAACAAAATGCATCCTCTGCCGAAATGTATTTGTTTGCTTCATTGAAAGGCATTGTTAATAAAACAAAGCCGCGCATTTTTTCCTATGAGGGCGATGCATTTGCTGAAGGCCCTTATACCTGGTTGCAGTCGTTGGGATTGAGTTGGAATGAACCGGCAGATAAATGGAGTCTTATTGCCAAATACCGCAATGAACTGTCTGGACTCATCGTATATGACCCCGCCCAGATGCACACGGTAAACCTGGCTACTGTAATGGCAAAGAGTAAGAAAGCGCTGATCGCTTCGCCACTTTTATTAGCGCGTTTAACAGCGGCTCCCTATAATTTACCAGTGTTGGTTGATCTGCGTGGGCAGTATACCAGCAAACTGCAAGTATATCAAACCCTGTTCAATACGTATTGGCCTGCTATCGATCACCGGTTATTAATTGGGTTGAACCCCGATGCGCATAAGGCTGCCTTACGCGAATACGCCACTGCATTGGGTGCTGGTGTTGTATGGCTCGATCCGAAGGTGCCGGCAGAAAGCACCTTGTTGAACAGTTTTCTTTCATCCATGCCGGCCGGTTCTAATTTTATGGGCTGGTGGCCCGAAGAACAACCGGGCGTGGAGCGAACTTCGCAATACGGTATAACCACTATTGCCAGCGACTGGTGTAGTAACTTAACCGTGCACAGCGGCACTTCAAGAACGGTGAACCTGAAGACAGTTCCACCCAAACCTGCCTTGCAAAACAACTTATATGTGGCCTTTATTTTAAGTGATGGCGATAACCTGCAGTACATTGAGCTCCTGATGCGCAAGCTGTGGAATAATCCTGACCGTGGTTCTGTACCCATGGGCTGGACGCTTTCTCCTGCTATGTTAGATGCCATGCCCGGCGCGCTCAATTATTATTGGCAAACAGCTACTGATAACGATAATCTTATTTCGGGCCCATCGGGGTATGGCTATACTTATCCCAACAGCTGGCCTAATCAAAATCTGTTGAACGGTTTTGTTGCAAAAACCGATGACTATAATCGCCGCGCTGGCTTCAGAGTGATCACCATCTGGAATACGATCACCGGTGGCATTAACCAAAATGTTGGACAAACCTTTGCCAATATTGCGCCCTCGTTGTTGGGTCTTACTGCACAAAATACCGGTGGCGGATTAACTATTTATAATAACAGCTTACCGGGCATGGCGCTTTCGTGCAACTACTGCACCAATGAGCAGGCCATGAAAGATCATATTGCCAATGCAGCTGCCGGTTGGAATGGCGCCTCACCCCGGTTCATCATTATTCAGGCGCAACCCTGGACGGATATTAAACCTACCAATTTCAAGAATGTGGCCAACTCCCTCAACAGCGATTATATAGTGGTTCGTCCTGATCATATCTTTCAGCTCATGAGAGAAGCGAATGGTTTGCAAGTGAACCCGCCTGTAAATGCATGCAGATTTAATCCGGTAACAAAAAAATAACCAACATGCTCACGGGTTTAGCCTATACATGACCGCAATTATTCATACGGGCCGCCGTGATTATTCGAAGTAGGGTTACTATAGGCTGTAACAGATTGTGTTACATAATATTATTTTCCATGTCTGGCATTGGATTTGCGTGAAAAATACAATACTTTGCATAAGTATACCTAATATCTCTAATCCATTACCAATGAAAATGAACATTCTTTACGCTTTATGCGCAATGGTCGTTTTGGTAGCATGTAGTGCGCCCTACCAGGCCCAAAAAACAGTCTGGACAGTAAAGGAAGTGCAAGAATCATATAATAAAGATTCTGCTAAAAAGTACAACACTAACTGCATTCTTTACCGCGGCACCGACAACCAGTCTCACTATTTCTTAAGCCAGTTTACCGACAAATGGGTTTTTCTTTCCATTAAGAAAACAGATCTGTCAATTACTGATGAAAAACCTTTTAAGGTTGATTCAGTTGTAAAATTGGGCTACTATTACGTTGATCCTAACAATCACTTCGTAAAAACCCGGGACTTTAACTAATTTATGGCATCTGGACAGGTATAAATACCATTGCCCAATATGCCTGTTTACCTCGTGTAATACCACATAGGCACAAATTTTTCCGCCGGCCGGAGCAGCTTGTGACCTATGTGGTTAAAAAAAATATTAATCGGGGCATTGCATTTCTTACATCTAATTTTTATATTTCGTATTAATTTTCAATTGGTCAATAGTAAATCCGTATTAATCAATAAAAATCCAGTACCATGTGGAAATCTCTAACCACCTCAAATCGCGTTTATCAGGGCGACAGGATCAGGTTCAATAATGCTCCACGCGAATTAAGCACCGGAAACTTATTCCAGGTTGTAAGAACTGACGAACATTACTTTGAAGTTTGTCCTGTTTCGCAGGAAGCCGACACACTCCTCGATCTGTTCACAAGAAAAATTGTTAGGTATTTCGATGTAGGGTATCATCTTCAAATTGAAGTGTGGAACGAAGAGTAGCCCCTGCACAATGCATTGTAAATTTAATTCATAAATAAAATAAAATTAATATACCTTTAGTCTAACACAGTGCTAGCATTTGAATTGTAGTTAGAATACTTTTTTGATTTTCGGTTATACTTATTCCAACCCCTAAGATTTCTCCCTATTCCATTCCGGCCCGCACGCACTATTCAACAAAAAATAAGTGATATGCTGGAAAATCTTTTCAACCTCGTAAAGCAACAGGCTGGGGATTCTATTATTAATAATCCCGCTATTCCCAATCAGCAAAATGAAGAAGCTGTTCAGGAAGCTGGTTATTCTGTAGTAGATACTCTTAAAAATGCCTTATCGGGCGAACAGCTCAATGATGTTTTAGGCATGTTTGCGAACGGCCAGGCCAATGCCAGTGCGCCCGTAGTACAACAGGCTACCGGGAATTTTATGGAACGACTGCAAAGTAAATTTGGTTTGAACAGCAGCCAGGCATCCGGTATTGCCCAAAGTTTAATCCCCAATGTAATGAACCAACTGGCGCAAAAGACCGCCAATCGCAACGACAACAGTTTTGATGTACAACAGATCTTCAACCAACTCAGTGGCGGTAAAACCTCAGGCATGAACATTCAGGGCATGCTGAACAAGCTGAAAGGCGGCCTCGACAGCGATGGTGATGGCGATGTTGACCTGCAGGACCTGAAAGCCATGTTCTCGGGCGGCAGCTCGGTAATTGACAAACTGAAAGGCATGGTGGGCTAAAGCAAGCTATTATCTTCAACTCTTCTTATTGGTATTCTTCTTCTTGTAGCGTGTACAACACATGCTATGTCAATTCACATATAAAAACTATAGATTATGAAAAACATGCTTGTCAGCCTGGCGCTGATCGTTATGTCCTGCCATTTGGTTCAGGCCCAATTACCAAAGGTTGGTGGTATTGCCAATGCCGGGCAATTGGTAACGCAGTTAATAAACGCTATTAAACCAACTTCTTTCACCAGCGCTTTCACCGGCGCCAAGGATGGTATTTTAGGCCAGGCTTCCAAAATATCCAGCGCTGCGAGTTTAGCCAGCACTGTTAGTTCACTGGTAGGCTACATAAAACCTGAGATGTTTAAAACAGGTTCTACCGCCAAATCCCTGCTTGATATGAGTTCTAAGGTAAAAACCATGACCGATGCAACCGGTTTGCTGAAGGATTTTGAAGGCGGGTTGAAACCGGAAGCGCTAACCAGTAACTGGTCGGCTAGTCGTACGGGTTGGCTAACCGCTTTGAACCAGTTGAAGTAAATTCTGGCAAATAAATCTTATTTTAGTAAGCATTAAAACTGCTAAAATGAACTTGCCAAAACAAATTGCCACGCACTTCAGAACCTTGTATACCGGTGGTAACTGGACTGATGTGAATTTAAAAAACACGCTGGAAGGGGTAACCTGGCAACAGGCCACCACTTCCATTTTTAATTGTAATACCATTGCAGCCTTAATTTATCACATGAATTATTATGTGCGGCTGCAAATAAAAGTGTTGCAGGGGCGGCCACTGGAGGGAAGTGACAAATATGCTTTTGATGTGCCGCCTATTCAATCGGCCGAAGATTGGGAAAAATTAAAGAACACTGTTTTTACCGATGCAGAAACCTTTGCCAGTTTAATTGAACAGTTTCCCGAAGAAAAGCTGGATGAAATATTTTATGATGAAAGATATGGCAACTATTACCGCAACTTGCATGGGGTTAATGAGCATAGTCATTATCATTTAGGACAGATAGTGTTACTTAAGAAAATTATGAGTCAGTTGTAAGCTCGTGAATTATTGACAGCCGTTTCAGGTTTCAGGTTACAGGGTTAGCACAACGCAAGCATTTCCTGTAACCTGTAACTTGCAACAATGAATTTATATGCAGTATCCCAACAAACCCACCAATGCAGCTATAAGTGTATTCAAAAAATTCACCTGATCATTCCTGATCCATCC
>CBIMFG010000141.1:0-7815 GCA_966243125.1 uncultured Niastella sp. | reverse complement strand
GCCATCCAACCTCAATGAGCAATTGAAAATTCAATTGCTGCGTGACGACAATGTGCTGCGTCACATGTTCACTGTGCTCGATAAATACGCCGTCGAGTACAATGGTAAAAAGAGAAGTGGTGTACCTACAGGAACTGAAAAAGTAGAAGGATAGTCATGGCAAAAGCAAATGAAATTAAGTACCTGACCGCCATTAAAACCGAGAAGCCCCGGAAGAAATTCTGCCGCTTTAAGAAATATGGCATTAAGTACGTTGACTACAAAGACGCTGAGTTTCTGAAAAAGTTCCTGAACGAGCAAGGTAAGTTATTACCCCGCCGTATTACAGGTAACTCTTTGAAGTACCAACGTAAAGTAGCACAGGCTTGTAAAAAAGCCCGTCAAATGGCTTTATTACCGTACGTAACTGACCTTTTAAAATAGGAGGACACCATGGACATAATACTGATTCAAGACGTAGATAACCTGGGTGGTGCCAACGAGGTAGTTAAAGTACGCAATGGCTATGCCCGTAACTTTCTTATTCCTCAAAAGTTTGCAGTAGAAGCAAGTCCTTCTAACCTGAAACAACTGGCGGAAAAAAGAAAGCAAATTGAAAAGAAGGAAGCGAAAATGCTTTCTGCTATCAATGAAGTAATTGCCAAACTGAAAGAAGGCGCCCTGAAGATCGGAGCTAAATCCGGTACAAGTGGCAAGATCTTCGGTACTGTTACTTCTTTGCAACTTGCCCGCGCCATCCGCGAGCAAAAAGGTTATGAGATCGATCGTAAAAAGATCACTCTGCCTGATGAAGTAAAAGAACTGGGCGCTTATAAAGCAACCATCGACTTCGGTAACGGTCATTCAACCGAGCTGGATTTCGAAGTAGTAGCTGAGTAATTCGTTCCAACTTCAATAAAAGTGAGCCTTTTCTGCCTCCAGGCAGGGAAGGCTTTTCTTTTTCCCCGATATGTAAAAAAACAACATAAATAGTAAGGGTTTCCCCATAGAAAAGCGCCCCCGCGGCGGCGTTGTAAATACCCTTACTGTTTCTTAAGTACTTGTATACAATAAAACAGCTAATTTCTGCAAACCCGCACCCCGATTGAATACGGGATTTTTTTTATTGTTTAAATCAAAATAATTCTCCTATCTTCATGTTAGATTAATGTCTTAGTTCTCATGTTCTGCAGTGTCTTACCTGTTTTTCGGTTTCCTCAGTTCATTGTAGCAACTATTGCCATTATCCTTTTTTTCAGAACACTAAAATTTTCGTTACAATGAACATTTATGTAGGGAACCTCTCCTGGCAAATGACCGATGAGGATTTAAGAACCCTGTTCGAGCAGTACGGCTCAGTTACATCTGCTAAGATTGTTAAAGACAAAACCAGCGGACGTAGCAAAGGTTTTGGATTCGTAGAAATGCCTGAGGACGGCGAAGCACAAAACGCGCTGACCAGCTTATACGAGTCTGAAGTTTTAGGCCGTAAGATTATCGTTAACGAAGCCCAACCAAAACCACAAGGTGGTAGCGGTGGCGGTGGCGGATTCAAAAAACGCAGCTTCGGTGGCGGCGGCGGCGGCGGTGGCTACAAAAAAGGTGGCTACAATCGCGGCGGTGGCGGCGGTGGTTACAACAGAGACTATTAATAACGCAATCGCATCGACACGATATAAATCCTTCCAGTAACATGGAAGGATTTTTTATTTATATCTCACCCCCTGGCCCGGAATACAGCTGTAAGCTACAAGCCGCAAGCCTTAAGCCAATACAGGGCTAAAAGGCGAAAGGTTAAAGCAAAAAGCAAACAATTTCAGCCACTGTGCGAGCCCTCGACTCCGCTCAGGACACTCAGAATCTCTACTCCTCTATCAACTTTATCAACCCTTTCAACTTTATCAACCTCCTGGTCAACTCGTCAACTGATCAACTGGTCTACTCTCACCCAAGTCCCCTGGCACACCCTTTTATTTAATATCCTTTTAATAGCAAATTAACGCCCAGTCAATATTCACAGTTGATCTTCAACGCAGGAAAAATGAGGTGTATAGGGGATCGTATGTGTGGAATTTTGCCCACACATCATGGATTTTAATGTCCTTTGAAAGGACAGGCACATCTTTTGCCTTTTTACCGGAACACTGGAAAAACCGTCCCAGGCAGGCTCATTTTCAAGCATTTTTCCTCACCCATATACGTACCGTAGAATCATAAACCGGAGAAATCAAAGAAAATATGCTAACTGTAATCATTCCTGTTTTAAACGAAGAGAAAACTATCAGTAATGTGATCCGCTTTTGCCAGCAATTTCCGCTGGTAACGGAGATCATTGTGGTTGACGACAAGTCGGATGACAATACGGTTAAAATAGCCTCAGCAACCGGCGCAACTGTCATTATCAGTCAGGTGCGTGGCAAAGGTATTTCCATGAAAGATGGTATTGCCATAGCCACCAATGAATTCATTATTTTCCTCGATGGCGATATTGATCCTTATCCCGAAGGCACCATTACCAATTTGGCCGCTCCCCTGCTGGCAGATGAAGCCGATTTTGTAAAAGGCAGTTTTGCCCGCAATGCCGGCCGCGTAACCGAACTGGTAGCCAAACCACTGCTGAATATCTTTTATCCCGGACTTTCTCATTTCTCACAGCCGCTCAGTGGCATGATAGCCGGTAAAAAATCATATTTCAAAACGATCGATTTCTTTAATGACTACGGAGTAGATATTGGTATTTTGATAGATATGTATCTGATGAAAGCACGGGTAACGGAAGTAAACATCGGATATATAGAAAATAAAAGCAAACCATGGCAGGCGTTGGGAAAAATGAGCAAGGAAGTGTCAAAAGCTATTATCAGCAAAGCACAATTACAGCATCCCGAAGAGATCAGCGAAGAAGAGATCCACTCCCTGGAAGCCATTAACCGGGAAATGAACAAAACCCTGCGGGAGAAATTATCCGGTTTTCACAAAATGGCCATCTTCGATATGGATGATACCATTCTGCAGGGCCGGTTCATTGACACTTGCGCAACCGCTTTTGGCTTTACCGCCAAACTCGAAGACCTGCGCGCCCGCGAAAAAGACCCCATCATCCTTACCAAAAGGATCGGTTCTTTTTTGAAAGGCCGCACCATGGATGAGCTGTTGAACATTGCCAGTCAAATAGAAATGGTAAGCGATATAAAAGAAGTAATAAAAGAATTGAAGAACCGGGGGTATATTATTGGCATCATCAGCAACAGCTATACGTTAATCACCAACTTTGTAAGGCAAAAGATTGGCGCCGATTTTTCCTATGCCAATCAACTGGAGTTCTTTGAAGGAAAGGTTACCGGCGAAATAAACCTGCCTTCCTATTTCTTTGGTTCGCCCGAAAGCGTGTGCGGCCATTCGTACTGTAAAACGAATGCCCTGCAATATGCCTGTGAAAAATACAACGTGCCCATGAAAAGCACCATTGTAGTAGGCGACAGCCGCGACGACAGGTGTATGGTTGGCCACGGCGGCCAGGGCGTTGCCTTTTGCACCAAAGACGATCTGCTGGAAACGATCGCCTCTACAAACATCCGGGAGAACAGTTTTCAATCGCTCCTAGCGCTGGCTTAGGATTAGCCCTGAGCGCAGTAGAAGGGAGATCATTGGAGCCCTGAGCATCCTGAGCGAAGTCGAAGGATCAAGGCTCAATATAGCAAACCACATTTCTAATCAGTAAACCTAAAACGAACGTCTATGCCAGGAAAATTATATAACATACTGGTGCCGGTTGATTTTACCGGCCGCAGCAAGTGGGCCATTTCCAAGGCTATTGAACTGGCGAATACCTTCCAGTGCAATATTCACCTGGTACACGTAGTGTCGAAAAACCTGTTGCCATTAGTTCCTGTTGATGCAAGCATGTTGTTGCCTTACGACATTACCGCCGATCTGAAAAATGCCCGAAAAAAGCTGGAGTTACTGAAAGAAACCTATCAACATCATTTGTGTGGAGAAGGTAAAATAGAGATCAGCCTGTTACAGGGCCGTCCCAGCCAGCAACTGGTAAAATACATCGAACAATTCGATATGGACCTGGTGGTGGTTGGTTTATCAAAGTTCAATCTCATTCATCGCATACTTTCTTCTGTTTCCATCAGTCAGCTGGCCCGTAAAACCAATGTGCCGGCGCTGGCCATCCGTTCAAGCGGACTGGTAAGTCATTTCAAGAAGATCGTATTACCATTAACCGATGAAGTGCCTGTACGCCGCATCAAGTTTGCTACCTTGCTTGCACGCACGTTCCAGAGCACCGTATACCTCGTTAGCCTGCGTAAAGATGGTAATACCGCAGAACAGGTAGTAAACAAAACCCTGCAGGTTATACAAAGCCTCAGCACTATTCCGGTGCAATGCTTTTTGCTGGAAGGAAAGAACCTGGCTAAAAGCACGCTCGATTTCTCCAAACGCATCAATGCCGATCTCATAATGGCCAACCCGCTGAAGGAGTTTCATATGCCTGGCTGGTGGAACCGCATCACGCGTAAATTGTTATCATACGGTTCAAAAATACCGGTGATCACAGTTGATAAGAACAACGAACAGGCGCCTCAATCTCAATCTTAGTATTCGTTTTGTTTTTTTAGATAAGAAAACCCTCTCGCTATCGGGAGGGTTTTTCGTTTGTATTGTAAGATCCCGTTGTAAAACGGACAATTATTAATCCCCACCCGGCTTTCAGCCACTGTGTATTCAATGTTGCTTGGCCACATTATATGTTACAATCTAACAATTGTTTGCCTTTAGCAACGTATTTAGCAAGCTGAATCTCTCACTTTTAGATAGTAATAATCCCATTTTTTATACCTTCTCTAGGAGTAATTATTTATTAGTGCAAAATCTTTATGGCAATCTGTTTTTTATGTGCGATTTAAGTTGCAACTTTGCAGTAGGATAAGGTTTAATGGTTAATGGTATTTGATTAGTGTAGGGTCGCCTGTAAAAAGGCGACCTTTCTTTTTTACGCCCAACGCGGAACGCTTAAGGCCGAAAGCAAACCCCGCCAATCAGGTACTCCAATTAAATAAAAAACCCCGATCCGCCATCAGGCGTACCAGGGTTTCCAAATATCTCTAAAAATGCTATAAGCTACTTTAATTCCTTTATTTTAATACTCCTGAAGCTCACGTTGTTTCCATGGTCCTGTAGCAGGATATGTCCTTTAGGCGCTTCTCCAAAATCCTTCCATTTTTTGTATTTACTCAAAGCCACCAGTTCGCGGAAAGACGCAGAGCCACGATCGTACTCCAGCACTTTTACACCATTCAGGTAATGCACCACATGGTTATTGGGTAACACCACTACCCGGCCCGTATTCCACTGGCCCGGCTGGTGAATGAACCGTTTTTGTTTGTCGGCTTTTATCAGGTCGTACAGGGAGGCGAGTGTACGGTTGCCATCGCGGCCCAGTTTGGCATCGGGGTGCAGGGTATCGTCCAACACCTGGTACTCAAGCCCAATGGCAGAACCGGCATTGTTTTCTGAAAGGGTCACAAAATATTTCACGCCACTGTTGGCGCCAGGGGTCAGTTTAAAATCGAACGACAGATCAAAAGCGCTGTACTCTTCTTTGGTAACAATATCACCGCCGTTGGTTGATTCTGCCCCATTGGATGATAACACACTCAGCACACCCTCTTTTACTTCCCAGCCTTTTTCGGGGAAGCCGGGTTTGTAAGCGCCCTTCCAGCCATTGGTAGTTTTTCCGTCAAACAGCAATTTCCAGCCATCGCTTTTTTCGTAGGGGGAAAGGGTGTTGGGAATATAGTCCGCGACATAAACGCCTTTTGCGAAAGGCAGTGGCGTTAAACCAGTTGTTTTTACACGAATATTACGCCAGTAGATCTTTTCCCCTGCCAGCTCAGGTTTGCCAATGGCATGAACCTGTAAGGCAATGAATCCTTTTTTATCAACTGTATCCACTACATAAGCACATGCTTTCTCATTCACCCAGGTTCTGATGTTATTACCAATACACTCTACCCGTACTTTATTGTATTGGCCGGGTTTGAAGGCACTTTGTGCACCGGGGTTCAGTGATAAAGGATACAACCAGTCACGGCGGGCTTCATCATACACACCACCTGTCCAGGCGCGGGCCGATGGGTCCAGCTCGAACTGATAACCATACACCCTGCCTTTACCACCGCGGCCATCGCTCATTTCGGTACTGTAATGACTTCTGAACTGAATGCCTGAGTTGGAAGTGGTGTCGTCGATCTTTACTTCCAGTTCCAGCACAAAATCGCCATATTCTTTATCTGTAACCAAAAAGGTATTGGGTGAATTTGGTACGGTAATACCTACAATTGCACCATCTTCAATTTTATACTCGGCCGAACCGGTGATCTTGTTCCAGCCATTAAGTGTTTTTCCATCAAATAAATTGGTCCAGCCACCGCCCGATTGAGCCGTAGCAACAGCCGTTGAAGCGATCGCAAAAAGTACGCAGCTAAGCTTTTTCATATGTCAGTTAAAAATGATTACGATATATTATAAGCAGGTTTCCACTTTTCAATAGTATGATTATAGATAGCGCTGTTGGCCAACGCTACACAAATAGCTGTGGTGGCGCCGGTAACAATATTAGAGGAAGGCATTTTTTTATTGGTAACAGACTCATGAAACTCCACCAGCGCATAGTAAGTGCCGTCTTTCAGGTCTTCTTTTATAATGGGAATACCACCATCTTTGTTCCATTCAATTTTGGTAGCGCCGGTCACCCCATCTACTGTTTGCAGTTCTTTTTTGGTAGTAGGTTCGGGATAGTACACGCCTTCGTGCATCAATAAATGTACCGAGCCTTTCGTTCCTTTTATTTTGAAGATATAGCCATCGTGTGCATTGCCGCAGGTGGCGCCAAAATTACCGATCATGTTGTCTTTGGCATAACGCAACATTACCTGCACATTGTCGTATGTTTCTCTGCCGTCTTTATAAAAGTCAATGCCGCCGGTTCCCAGTATTTCATCGGGATGGGTATTGAAAGCCCAGTTTACGAAATCCATTTGGTGCGATAATAACTCAGCAGGCAACCCACCGGAGTATTCTCTGTACATCCGCCAGTTCACCTGTTTATCGGTATAACCTGCAGGCACCGGGCGACGCCAGTTCCAGTTACGGTCCCAACGGCTATCTATTTGCGTAACTTTACCCAGGTATCCTTTTTCGATCATCTCCTTTACTTTAAAGTATAAAGGTGTTGACCGGTATTGATGACCTACCTGTACAATCTGATTTGGGCGGGCTTTAGCCATCTTAACAAGATCCAGAGATTGCTCAATGGCATAGGTCATTGCTTTTTCCAGGTATATATGTTTACCTGCAGCCAACGCATCCTTGGCAATATGATAGTGTTCGCTTAATGTAACGGCTATCACCACTGCCTGTATGGATTTATCATCGAGCAGCTGGCGATAATCTTTGTATACTTTTACGTTGGTGTTTTTGCTGATCTTTTTGGCATTCTCCAATCTGAAGTCGAGCACATCGCAAAGGGCGTTCACTGAAAAGCGATCGCTAAGATCGTTCAGCATACTCATAATGCCTGTACCGCGGTCGCCGCACCCGATAATGCCGATCTTTATTTTATCTGCGGCGCCGGCAAAAGCCTGCACCATTTGGTTGGAAAAGATCAGGCCGCCGGCCAATAATCCTGATTGTTTAATAAAATGACGTCTGCTCATATGGCAATAGCAAATATTTTTTGTTTATACGATAAATGAGAATCAATCCCCTTCTATTATAAGTTGAAAAATTCCATTTATCGGTGGCATGTCAGCAACAATTTAATAC
>CBIMFG010000140.1:0-7816 GCA_966243125.1 uncultured Niastella sp. | reverse complement strand
GACGAAGTATTGTCTGTAGTAAAGGGCGCACTATGGCAATCTACCGATGCCTTATACCCCATTCCACAAACAGCGCGTAATGTAAATGGTAACCTCGCACAGAACCCGGGTTATACGAATTGATAAAAAACTAATAACACACAAATGACAAAGAGCTTATTTTTTATGGGAGCATTGCTCCCGGTGATGGCATGGGCCCAAACCGGCGGCGCCTGCACCCTCGATGTGAACATTGGCAACGTGAAAGCATCCAAAATGTATTTGACCTGGAACGAGGGCGATACCTATATGATCGACTCGGCCGACATCAGCAGCGGAAAAGCGGTGAAGCACCTCAATATTCCCTATCCCGTATCAACCAGGTTGTGGCTCGATAATAAAGGCTTTGGTTACAAGGATGGTCATGGACCCGATATGTTGTATTTCTATATGGAAAAAGGCACCATTCATGTAAAAACAAATGACTCTGTTAGAAACGCCGTGATAACCGGCTCAAAATTGAACAATGAGTTGGCTGTTTATAGAAAGTATGTTGCAGGGCCGGTAAGCGAGTTCGAAAACATCAATGCCGCCTTCATTGAGGCGCCTGATGAAAAAAGAAAGGACACTTCTTTTACCAACCCACTCTGGGTTAGGCAAAAAAAGGCTGGGGTAGAGTTGACAGAACTGGACAAACAATTTGCCAAGGAACACCCCGACAATTACGGCAGTTTGCTGGCGTTGAATGAAGCCGGCGGCACAAATATCGATCCGGCAGTGATCGCTCCTTTATACAATGGGCTATCGCAACGGCTGCATAATTCAGTGGATGGAAAGAGACTGCATGAACGCATTGAAACCGCAAAAAAGACTGGCATCGGCGCCCTGGCGCCTGACTTCACGCAAAATGATGTGGATGGCAAACCGGTAAAACTCTCCAACTTCCGCGGCAAATATGTATTGCTCGATTTCTGGGCCAGCTGGTGTGGCCCTTGCCGTAAGGAAAACCCCAATTATGTGAAGGCTTACAATCTGTACAAAGACAAAAACTTTACCTTATTAGGCGTATCGCTCGACAAACAGGGCGATAAGAACAAGTGGGTAGAGGCGATCAAAAAAGACGGCCTGGAATGGACACAGGTTTCAGACCTGAAGTACTGGTACAACGAGGTAGCAAAACTGTATGATGTTAAAGCTGTTCCTGCGAACTTTCTCTTAGACCCTAATGGAAAGGTGGTGGCAAAAAATTTAAGAGGCGATGAACTGTTGAAGAAATTAGAGGAGCTGCTCAGGCATTAAAATACGACGGTCCTACCCATGAAAAGGGCTTCCCAGGTATCGGGAGGCCCTTTTCATGGCAGTAGATCAAAAGCAGGAGAATACAGATCTTTAAGCGGCGAACTCATATTTGTATATTGCCTTACAAATCTATGGTGAAGGGATTTTACAAACTATTCCCCGTGAAAATTTTTTTGTAATAATGTGAAAAGTACATTTGTAAGGTGTTGTATTGCAACAACGTATTATATTCATGGCAGGCGGGTGGTTACAAAAGCCACTTCTTTGTCACCTTTTATTAAATTTGACTTTCTGAAAACGATTCCTGGCTAACCTTGGAACTCAACTTACCATATGATGAGAAAGCGTTGCTGGTGCAGTTACAAGCCGGCAGTGCCCATGCGTTTACACTTTTGTACCAGGCGTATTCGGAACAATTGTATTATAATATTCTTGCCCTGGTAAAAGATGAGTTAACTGCCGAGGAGTTGGTGCAGGAGATCTTTTCCCGCATTTGGCAAAAACGCGAAACCATACAGATAAACACCAGTTTTGGCGCTTATTTGTTTGCTGCCAGCCGTAACCGGGTATATGACTTTTTTCGAAAGCTCAACCGCGACCATCATTTATACGCTACTATAAAAGCCGCTGCTTCCTACGAGTACAGTTATATTGAAGAAGCATTACTTAACCGCGAAAATGCCGACATTCTTCAAAAAGCCATCAAATCACTTCCCCAACAACGCCGCCGCGCTTTTGAACTTTGCAAAATAGAAGGTTGCTCTTATAAGGAGGCCAGCGAGATCATGGGCATTTCCCTTTCTACCCTTAAAGATCATATGGCCAATGCCCGCGAAGCCATTCGCTCCTATGTTTCCAAACATTATGAAATAACCACCATCAGTGCGGCCCTGTTTTTTCTGTGGAACCGCAAATAAAGCTACAAGCTTCAAGCTACAAGCAATACACCTCTGCGCAGCAACTCTGAACACGGAACTTGGAACCCGGAACATTATTGGAATGCAAAGCTTTCGTAAAAAAAGTTTACTTCTCAACCGATACTTTTTCTCCGCCGCACGTCTTTATTAAAAATCACATTTTGGACAACCCCCTGTTATTTGCCACGCTGTTCCGGAAATACCTGGACAATAACTGCTCGCCTGCGGAAGTGGAACAGTTGATGGACCTGTTAAAAGACGAGGCCTATAAGCAACAGGCAGATGAAATGATTGAGCAGCAGCTCTCCGTCCAAAAAGATAACCGCCCGGTTAACGGGGCGCTGAAAGAGCGGCTGTCGCTTAGGTTGCAGTCGATCCTGGAAACGGAAACACCGGCCGAACAACCAACTCATTATATCCGGCGTAACCGATGGTGGTGGGCTGCAGCGGCGGTGCTGCTGCTGAGTGCCGGCACTTTTATGTGGTGGAACCGGCGGATAATTACGCCAAAACCGGCAGTGGTACAAGAGCAACCTAACAACCAGTTGAAGAACGATGTACAACCCGGTGGCAACAAAGCCCTGCTTACACTTGGTAACGGCGCCACCATTATTCTTGACAGCGCCCATACCGGCGCCCTCGCACAACAAGGTAATATTCAGGTTATAAAATTGAATGACGGGCAGTTGTCATATAACCAGGCTGCAAAAAATGGCGCTAGCCCACTGACCACTGACCACTCACCACTCACCTACAACACACTCTCTACTCCTCGCGGCGGACAATACCAACTCGTATTACCCGATGGAAGTACCGTTTGGTTGAATGCAGCCTCATCTATTCGTTTTCCCACTGCATTCACCGGCAACGAAAGAAATGTAGAGCTCACCGGCGAAGCCTACTTTGAAGTAAAGAAGAATGCGGCTATGCCATTTACGGTAAAAATGAATAACGGCGCAGCAGTAAAAGTGTTAGGAACGAATTTTAATATCAATGCCTACGATGATGAAGAGGCCATACAAACAACCTTATTGGAAGGCTCGGTGGAAGTCGTTAATGGTCAATGGTCAATGGCCAATGGAAAAACAGCCATCCTGAAACCTGGTGAACAGGTTGCGATGAAAGCAAATTCACCATTCACCATTCACCATTCACCAGACCTGGAAGAGGTCCTTGCCTGGAAAAACGGCGCCTTCCAGTTCAACGGCGCTACTATAGAAACCGTGATGCGGCAGGTAAGCCGCTGGTACGATGTGGAAGTGGAATACAATGGGAAGATCTCGCTGCATTTCGCGGGCGCTATTTCAAGAAATGTAAATATTTCGCAGGTGTTGGAAATGCTGGAAAAAGCAGGCGGAATAAAAACTTCTATAAAAGGAAAAAAAGTGATTGTGGCGCCATAAAGGCTCCTGTAAGATAGTGTTGAACCAAATGAAAACCGGATTCCGGTGGAGCGGAACCCGGTGAATAGCCTGGGTCAACCATGTACAATTCATAGCAGAACTGCAATCTTTCCCGACAAGTTGGGAAGGAAGTAAACATTGTTTAACCCAAAACTGAACAAAGCTATGCTTTTTAGGGATGTATTTAAACCACTGCCAGTGAGCGGTGGCTACCTAACCAAAACGTTGCGGCTCATGAAACTAACCGCCTTTTTATTGTTTGCCGGCTTTATGCAGGTAAGTGCAAACGGAATTTCCCAAACGGTAACGCTTTCCAAAAAGCAGGCGCCGTTGGCTACCGTTTTCCGGGAAATTCAAAAACAAACCGGCTACCGGTTCTTTTACACGCTCGAACTGCTGGAGAATACCAGCAGGATAGACATTGATGTAAAGAACGTACCGTTACAGGAAGCGCTCGACAAATGTTTGGCCAACCAGCCACTGGTGTACAGCATTGTTGAGAAGCATGTGATCATTGAATTAAAAGCGCCAAAACCGCCAACTCCCGATCGGGTTGCAAAACCCGTTAAAGGAACAGTAAAAGATGCTGAAGGGAATCCGATCAGTGGCGTGAACATAACTATAAAAAATTCTACCATTGGTACCACTACCAATGCTACCGGACAGTTTTCTTTACCGGCAGAAGAAAAAGACATACTGGTGATCTCTGCTGTGAGTTATGTTACGGTTGAAATACCGGTAGGCAAAAAAGAAACGTTTGAGATAACCCTCGAATTGTCGAAGAAGAATTTGAATGAAGTGGTGGTGATAGGTTATGGTACACAAAAAGTAGGTAACCTTACCGGCGCCATCTCGAATGTAAACTCAAAACAACTGGAAAGCAGGCCGCTGGTGAATTTAGCGCAGGGTTTACAGGGTACCGTTCCGGGGTTGAACGTGAATTTAAATAATGGTGCACCAGGGCAGGGCGGTTCATTCAGCGTTCGCGGAACCGGTTCGTTAGATGATAACAATGCCGCGCCGTTGGTGCTGGTTGATGGAGTGGTAATGGATCCCAATCTTATTAGTCCCGATGATGTGGCGGATGTAACGGTGTTGAAAGATGCGGCCTCCGCTGCTATCTATGGCGGTCGTGCCGCTTTTGGCGTAATCCTGATCACTACAAAAAAAGGAAAACCCAATGCCGGCATGAAGATAAGTTACTCGGGCAACTATACGTTGTCGCGCCCTACGCGAATGCCCGAATACCTCACCGGTCCTGAATACATTAATATGTTCAGGGCTGCGCAAAGAAATTCTCCCGGTGGTACTTACCAGAATTTTACCGATCAGGATTCCATCATGGCATTGAATTATTATAAAGATCCTGCTAATAATCCCAATGTATATGTTGACCCTGCCAATCCCAGTTTGTACCGGTATGTAGGCAATACCAACTGGATAAAAGAATTGTATCCCGGCTGGCAACCTATGACCAATCACAACTTGTCGGTGTCAGGTGGTGAAGGAAAAACAACCTATATGGCAAGCCTTGGTTATTATAACCAGAAAGGTTTGTTAAAGGAAGCACACCAGGATTATAACCGGTATAATGCCACACTGCGGGTGAATACCAAAGCCACCAGCTGGCTGGAGCTGAATTTTAAAACGGCGCTCAACCATACCGATCTCAATACGCCGAATGGTACCAAGTTCAATGATACCAATTCGTTAACGAGTGCCTTCATTCCAACCGATCTTAAACCTATTATGCCCATCTACCATCCTGATGGTCATTTTTCAGGACAGGGAAATTTTACCAACCAGTTTGCATTAATGGCCCTGAATGGCCGGCAGAAATATAGTATCAATGATCTTTGGCTGTCGGGCGGTATAGTAATAAAACCGGTCAATCATGTACGCATAGTGGCCGATTATACCTGGAATTTTTATAACAACCAAAGAACACAGCATTATAAAGCATTTAATGAATACGGCGCCAATGGGGTATTGCTAGGCACCTATCCCTGGACAACCCCCAGCAGGTTATACCAAACCGATAGCACCGATACCTATTATGCATTGAATGGCTATGTAGAATATGAGAACACGTTTGCGCAAAAGCATTATGTAAAGGTAATGGCTGGTTATAACGAGGAGTTAAAACAAAACAAGGGCTTTAATGTAACCGCCAAAAACCTCATTGACCCTACCATGCCCAGCCTGGTGCCTAATTACGATCCCTCGCCGGTAATAGGTGGCGCGCAGAACCAATGGGCTGTTAGCGGTTCATTTTTTAGGGTGAACTATTTCTTTAATAATAAATACCTGTTGGAGGTGAATGGCCGCTACGATGGTACTTCCCGTTTCCCACGCGGCAACCGCTATATTTTTGCGCCCTCTGTATCGGGTGGCTGGCGCATTTCTGAAGAAAAGTTCTTTGCACCCCTTACAAAATATATTGATCAGTTTAAGGTGCGGGCCTCCTATGGTACCCTGGGCAATCAGGCTACCACCAAACCTTATCCATATATTGCCACCATGCCGGTTGGGCAAACAGGTTATGTGTTCGACAATAACCTTACCAGTCCTTATGTAGGCGCGGCCAGTTTGGTAAATGCCAACTTTACCTGGGAAAAAGTAACCACCTTCAACCTGGGTACCGATGTTTCGTTGTTTGATAGCAGGCTTAATATAAATTTCGACCGCTATACCCGTACTACCAGCGACATGCTGGTTGGTTCTTTCCCATTACCTGCTATTTTAGGTACACCGCCACCATCGCGCAATGCGGCTGAACTAAAAACAAAAGGCTGGGAGTTGAACCTGGTTTGGCACGACAAAGCCCTGCACGACCTGCATTATAGTGTAGCGTTCAACATGGCCGATTATACTTCTACAGTTACTAAATACGATCTTAACCCAACCGGTGTTATAGGTAATGGTGTTTTTTATCAGGGAATGAAGTTTGGTGAGATCTGGGGCTTTACAACAGATGGCATTTTTCAATCGCAGGAAGAAGTGCAGAAATCACCTTCACAAAACGGACTCGGTTATACCCGTTGGGTAGCGGGTGATGTTAAATACCACGACCTGAATGGCGATGGTAAAATTGATGTGGGTGATAATACCATTTCCAAACCCGGCGACCAGCGCATTATCGGCAACAACACGCCGCGCTACCGGTTTGGTTTGAACCTGTCGGCCGACTACAAAGGATTTGATTGTACGCTTTTCTTTCAGGGCGTGCTTAAAAGAGATTACTGGCTGGATGGCACTTACTTCTGGGCATTTGCCGATGATGAATGGGGCGTTCCGGTAAAATCTCAATTGGATAGCTGGACACCCCAGAACCCGAATGCATATTATCCTTCTGTTCAGTTTGGCGCCGGATACGATCATAGGCAACAAACCCGGTATTTGCAAAACGCGGCCTACACCCGGCTGAAGCAGGCTACTATCGGTTATTCTGTGCCGTCATCTTTAATAAAGAAGTATAAGATCGACCGGATAAGAGTGTATGTTACCGGCCAGAACCTTTTTGAGATCACCAAACTGCATGATGGGTTTGATCCGGAATTGCTGAATGCAACGGCCTATCCATTAAGCCGCGGCGTTTCGTTCGGACTGCAGTTGGGACTGTAATTTCTTAATACCAAACTTCACGGGATCATGAAAAAGATCATTTCAATAACATTACTTTCTATAATAGTCTTCAGTGCCTGTAAAAAGGAGAATTTTCTCGACAGGTTTCCGCAGGATGCCATCAGTGAGCCTACATATTTTAAAAATGAGAACGACCTGAAATTGTTCATCAATCAGTTTTATGATTCTTTACCGGTGCAAAGCCCCGGGTTTCAAAGTGCGTTCAATGATTTTAATTCAGACAATTTTGCCCCGGGAGCCATTGATCAGTTTTTAGCAAATCAGTTGTCTATACCCGCCAGTGGCGGCGGCTGGTCACAAGCAAACTGGTCGGCAATTCGCAATGTGAATTATTTTTTACAACGTTACAATAAGGCAGAAGCCGATAATACGATAAAAGGGTATTATGCGGGTGAAGCTCATTTTTTCAGAGCGTTATTATACTGGCAAAAAGTGAAACTGTTTGGCGCTGTTCCCTGGCTGTCAAAAGATCTTACAGATACTTCAGCGGCGCAGTTGTATGGTCCGCGCCAGCCGCACACCGTAGTAATGGACTCTGTGCTGGCCGATCTTAACTTTGCGGTAGCCAATGCA
>CBIMFG010000139.1:0-7819 GCA_966243125.1 uncultured Niastella sp. | reverse complement strand
ATTTTTGGGTGCGGCATTAGCAGTTTCCCAGGGAATAAGAGACACGCTGCCAGCATAGGGAATCAGTGAAAACAATTTGATCAATTCTCTCCGTTGCATACAAGAAATTGTGTTACTGCCCGTCCGTAGGTGGGGCCGGACGGAGCGGATGATTAGAAATCTGTTTGGTTGGGTCAGTTTACCTGTTTCAACAGGGATATGGTAAAACGGGCCAGAAAGTCAGCGCACATTGAGAACCGTAGTGACGAAGCGATAAGGGAATAAGAACTGCGACACTGCGGTAGATTAATTGAACTTTAACCTAATGATATACGGGTTTATACATAGGCGATGCAATCCATTTCAACTAAAGAATCGCCCGGCACACCACCTTTGGCAACGGCCACGGTAGTACGAACCGGAGGCTTTTTACCAAAGCGACCTTTATATACTTCATTCATGTCTTTGTAATCCTTAATATCGTCGAGATATACATTCACTTTCAGTACTTTTTCCATAGAGGAACCGGCTGCCAGTAATTCCTTTTCCAGTTCTTTCAACACATGATCGGTATGAGCTTTGATGTCGCCGGCAAAATGTGCGCCTTTGCCTGCAATGAATACCATTCCATTAAATTTGGTAGCGCCCGAAAATAGCGGCACTTCCTGGTCATCAGTAATTACGTTAAATACTTCTTTTTTATTGGGTTTGCTGGAAGAAGTTTCAGCCTTTGCGAACAGTCCCAAACCTATTGTTCCGGCTACGGATGCGAACAGTTTTTTCAGTGCATTTCTGCGTTCAGTTATCATGTGCAATGCTCTTTTACGTGTTAGTAATGGTTAAAGACTTAGTTAGAATTACTTCCACTAATTTAGCCCTATCCACTAACTCTGCAAAAAATAATTGCAAATAATTTGCAATAAAAGCTAAATATTACCCCAATGGCCATTATTTTAGCATATTTTAGCACACTAAAAGTGCAAATTCACGCAAAATTTGCAAGACTGAGCAGTTGTTTTATATGCAATTTTTATCTCATGGAAATATCGTAAATAGGTGGCCGAAAAGATTGCCATATGACGACTTCGGAGAATAGATATGAGTTTAGGAAACCCGATAGCATAGCGGAGGTAAGAACCAGGTATTACTTTTTAAGTGAAGGGAAAAGGCCAATATGAAGATTGTAGAATATGATTATATAGGCCTTATAGATGGTAAGGCTATTAGAAATAGCTGTTTTTCCTCCGAATTTTCCTTCTTATAATCTGAAGATTTTTCCCTTTAACATCAATTGCTCCATTGTAAAAAGAGTTAGCCCCACTGTAAGTTGAACCAGCGCCATTGTAAGTTGAATGAATACTATTGTAAATTGAAATGCCCCATTGTAATTTAACTTTCGGTCATTGCAAACCTGCTTTGCACCATTACATGCTTGCTTCCAATAAATACACGCATGCAATGCATGCATTTCGTCTTACAAAGCCCGCAATACATCTTACATGCCATTCATTTCACATTACACGTGAGACATTACCACCTACAACGAAGACAATATAACCTACACACCATGCATTTCACCCTACAACGCCTGCAACCCAACTTACATACGAAGCAAGTAATCTTACAACGCATCCATATCATCATAAAACAGGTGTAATTAATGTTATCAACGCCCGATTTCACTTTACACAAATGCTTTTCACCCTATTCATCCTGCAAAACAACTGCCAACAAAACACTTCACCTTATACGTTACATAAATAACTATACAATGCTAAAAAATAAAACCCCGACGGAATCGCCGGGGTTTGGTTTTTCATATAATAAGTTCAGCTGTGGTTTTTTCACGCAGTCACTGTAAATACAATGACTACAGATAAGGGATTTACAGATTATAAAGCTGACCTTAACCAATACAGGATGCACAGTGCTACTACTATTATATATTCGGCGTTCTCATAGGTCTTATACCTTATATAAAACAATATCATTGGATGCACACCTCAGCCGAGTGTGAACCATCTTTCACAAATTGGTTACTATTGATAATATATGGACAGATAAGGTGCAGGCCACAAATTCATTTGCAGCTACATGTACAGGAAATACGAATTAGGGCGGGCTAATTGTTAACTAATAAAAAGTATTGATCGGGGGGAATCTGAATAAACGTACCTCTGGTTGAAACGATTGGTTGAAGGAAAAGTAGGTTTAAAAGTGGAATAGGTAAGAGGGGTTAATTGTAATTGAGTAGTCAAATTTAAAGCAATTATTGAAATAAAAAATTATTGTTATGCAATACACAAAAAAAATTAAGTGTTTTTATTAAGAATTTTAGATACGCATTGTAATTCTTCAACCAAAGAACGTTTGAGCAAACGTTCTATTCAATATTGCACTTGAAAAAATAATTGAAATCAAATTGCGTATAAAAGCGACAATAACGCCGCAAGCCCCTATAAATAAAATTGGTGAGCTGTCAGCCAGTTGGCTAACAACTCACCTATGACCTGTAGAAAAAGAGCATTTGCAACAGGAGTTGCCAATCATTCCCGTCTTACCTATTGGTTCCTGTTGTGCTGGTATTAGTATCAGCAGATATCTTTTTCTCGAGAACAGTGATGTACTGTTGTGCATCCTTATTTCCCGGATCTATGGCCAAGATCTTTTTCAAATTTTCCGTTGCGGCTTTATAATCTTTTACCTGGTTGGTTTGGTATGCAGCCAGGTAACCATAAGCTTCTATCAACCACTTCTTATTGGTTTTGTTGTTGGGGTCTGTTTCAATCATGGTGATCAACTGATTATACCAGGGTATGGCTGATCCTTTTTCCATTGTTGAATCACTCAATGAATTTCCACGGGCACGCCAGTAATAACCAAATGCCTGATCAGGATACTTTTGAATATAAGTTCCAAACACCGTATCGGCCTGATCATAGGCTTCTGCCTTAAAGTTGGCAATACCCCAATTGAACAGATCGATATTGGTTGCCTTTGGATTGCCGGTATAAAACATGCCCAACCATTTTGCCTGGTTCAAATAATCTTTCTGGTTTTTATATAAATCAGACAACTTCTTGTAGAAATGAAATTTCTCTGGTTGCTCTTTGGCCATCTCCACCGTTTTCAAATAGTAAGCAATGGCTGAATCCTGTTTTCCATCTACGCTGGCATACAAATCGGCCATTACTTCATAATCCTTGGCTACCATGTTGGTATCTACTTCTTTTGAAAAATACTTATTCATGCTGGTCATGGCATTGGCAGAGTCATTCAACCCCAGGTAACTATAGGCCATTAATTTATACAGGCGCGGCATTGAATCGGCATTGTTATTACGGGCCAACAGTTTTTGTGCATTGCCGATGGCATCCTGGTATTGTTTATTCAGGTACAACAGATCGGTATACAGCACGTCGTTCGTTTTATTGGGATCGCTTTTGGCAACGTACTGTTTAAAATATTCCATGGCCTTTTGTGGCTGGGTAAAATAATAGTGATAGTACAATTCATACACTGCAGGTGCATAATTACTATCTGCTTCCAGCGCCTGGTTAAAATATTTCAGGTACATTTCGGGATTCTTCTGTGAAACAAATATTTTCCCCATGCGGTATAGGGCTGCGGCATACTTGCCATCTTTATCAAGCGCTGCTGTGTACGTTTTGTACGCGTCTGAGCCATTGCCCAGTTTGCGTTGCGCATCACCTAACATAGTATAAAGGGCCGGATCTTTCTTTTCACGGTTTATGGCTTTGTTCAGAAGCTCCACGGCATATGTGGCGTCGCCGGTTTTGGCAACTATATGAGCATTGGCAATGGCTGATAAGATATCAGCATTTTTTTCCCGGGTTTTATCCAACGCCTGATCAAAATAATATTTGGCGCTGTCTTTATTCACCGTACTCAACAGGTAGCTGCCATAAGCAACCTGAAAATAAGGCTCGCCCTTCAGCGAAGCTGGAGCCTGAGAAAGTATACTTTGTAAAGGTGTAGGATTGTCTGAACTTAAAAAGGCTTTTGACAACAGGTACAACGCTTCTGCATTTGCGGGGTCAGACTTTACGATCTGTTGCAGCAGATCTTCGGCACTTTTATAGCGTTCATAATAAATGAACTTTTTTGCATCCTCAACATTTTGTGATACGGCAACCAATGAGGTTATAACGCACAGTACCAGAATGAATCCTTTTTTCATCAGCATTACTTTAAAACCTTTTTTGAACTTATTTGCCAAACATATTTCACTCAAATTAGGTTCTCCTTAATTCCAAATTAGAAGTGGATTAGAACCTGACGCCGCCGCCAATTTTGTGCAGTAATAATTGATAATTTTTGAATTTGTAACTTAGATTGCGCATTGCGTGTAATTGAACACAGTTATAATAGGTTATGGAAGAAACGAAAATACTGGTCGTTGAAGACGAACAAAAGATTGCTGATACGTTGAACGTGGGACTTTCAGAAAATGGATACCATGTAGAGGTGGCATATGATGGCAAAATAGGGGAACGGTTATTTTTTATGCATGATTTTAACCTGGTGATCCTGGATATCAATTTGCCGGGAATAAATGGGTATGAGCTGGCCAAGATCATCAGGTCGCGTAATACGCATATTCCAATTATTATGCTTACCTCCCTAAGCACCCTGAACGATAAGATGGAAGGCTACGATGCCGGCACCGATGATTACATAGTGAAACCCTTTGAATTCAGGGAACTGCTGGTAAAGATAAGGGTACTGCTGAAGCGGACTATGAACCAGAACGTGCCGGTAGGTAATATTTTAAAAGCAGCCGACCTTAGCTTGAACCTCGACAGCAAGGAAGTGCGCCGGGGCAACGACGTAATTAATCTTACCGCCAAAGAATTTCAATTGTTGGAATACCTGTTGCGGAACAAGAACAAAGTAGTGTCGAGGGCGTCTATTGCCGTAAATGTGTGGGATATTGATTTTGATACCAATACCAATATTATTGATGTATACATAAGTTATCTTCGCAATAAAATTGATAAACCATACGAGCGGAAACTGATTCAAACACATGTTGGCATGGGGTATATTTTAAAGGAAAATGAACGCTAATGCCTGTTAAACTGCGCATAACATTATTATTCTGTCTTATAGTTTTTGTGATCCTGGCCACAGTATGCGCAACTGCTTACTATTTTTCATATACAGCCCGAAGCAACAATATTAAAACGCGCCTCACTAACCGCGCCATCACCATTGCCCGGTTATTGAAACAACCGCAGGTGTTTGATAGGAACCTTATTCGTAAAATTGATTCTTCCACCTCCAACAACCTTAAAGACCAAACCTTTCAGGCATACGATTACCGCAACAATAAAATATACAGCTACAGCGACGACCCTACCGATACCCTGGCTATTGACACAGCCATACTGGATGATGCCCGGGTAAAAGGCACCATTTTTTTAAAAATTGGTAACAAAGAAGTCGTTGCTTATCATTATACCAATGCCACCACCCGCATTGTGGTGATTACCGCGGCCTACGATAAGGATGGCAAGGCCAACATAAGAACCTTATCGAATATTTTATGGTTCAGCTTTCTGGCAGGGATCATCATCGCGTTTGTTGGCGGGTATTTCTTTTCAGACAGGCTACTGCAACCCATTAAACAAATAGCCGATGACATCAATGAAATTTCTGCCCAAAACTTTGCGCGGCGAATCAGCACCAATGCTACCGTAAAAGATGAATGGCATTACCTGTCGGAAACCCTTAACCAGTTGCTGAACCGGCTACAAGATAGTTTTGAAACCCAGCGCCGTTTTGTTTCCAACGCATCACATGAATTGTCTACCCCATTAACGGCCATCAGCAGCCAGCTGGAAGTATCGCTGCAAAAGAACCGGGAAGCCCAACAATACCGGGTGGTAATGGAATCGGTTTACCAGGATGTACGCAACCTGAGCAAACTTACCCAAACCCTGTTGGAATTTGCGCAGGCTTCGGGCGATGCAGGCGGGCTGAACATCATGCCGGTACGTATGGATGAAATATTAATGAGTTTGCCAGGAGAAATAAAGAAAAGCAATCCTGGCTATCTGGTTATACTCTCGTTTAACGATATGCCCGCTGAAGAACAGAAATTAATTGTCTTTGGCAATGCCGAGTTGCTTTCCACAGCCATCAGGAACATAGTATCCAACGCCTGTAAATACTCCGAAGATCACAAGGCCATTATAAAACTGCAGGCAGAAGGCGAAACTATCACCATCTCCATTAGTGATAAAGGAATGGGCATTGCAGAAAATGAGTTGAAATACATCTTTCAGCCATTTTACCGTGTAAACAATACCGCCCAACAAAGTGGGTTCGGCCTGGGCCTGTCATTGGCCTATCGTATTATAAAACTTCATAAGGGCAATATCACGGTTGCTTCCATCCCTGGCCAGGGCACTGAGTTTGAGATCACTATACCCACGGCCAAATTCTAATAAACTTCTAACATATAATTAATTGCACCTTTATTATCAGGTAATAAATTGCCTCGGAAAGAGTGGCGCAATGAAAATAAAACGATCAGCATATAGCTTTCTGCTCGCGTTTATTATAATTCTGGTTGCTGCAAGCAGTTTTCTTTTCAAACAAACCATTGATTACAAGTGGCAGAACAGAGAACTGATATTGCAGAATGATTCATTGAGAGGAGTGGTTATTGAACTGACCCGCTTGATCGATACCACCAAAACGGCCGCCATCCCCCGAAAAAAATATTGATCACAACACGGCCTCAATAATGACAAACATTCTTATTCCTACAGACTATAGCGAGGCATCGTTTAATGCACTGGAAACAGCCATTGTTATAGCGAAAAGAAATAATGCATCCTTAATTTTATTACATATTGACGAGGCAGGATATCTTCCCGAAGACACCTATACCATTAAAAATGCCAGTCAGATTGGCCATGCCATTGCTGATAACATAAAACAACGTCATGGCATTCCTACCACGGTGTTATTTAAAGAAGGGTTTATTGCACCTACCATTGTACGATTGGCGTTTGATATAAAACCCGATCTAATTGTTATGGGCGCCTATGGCGCATCGGGCCATCGCGACTTTTTTATTGGCTCCAACTCCTATTTCACCATTAAAAATGCCAACTGCCCGGTACTGATTGTGCCGGAGGGAAAACGCTGGCACGATTTCAACACTGTACTGTTTCCCTTACGGTCAGCACCCGGCGCTTTTAAAAAATACCAGTTCATCAGCAACCTGATGTTGAAAATATACCCGGAAAGCAATTTCGAACTCTTCGGTATTTCAACCGATAGAAAAGAACAGGATGTAAAACAAGTGGCAGACTTAGGCAATGAATTGAAAAAATCCTGGAATCAATTTACTCAATATGAAGTAAGCTATAATCACGGAAAAAATATCGGGGAAGAAGTGCTTGACAAAGCCGACAAATCAAAAGCAGACCTTATTGTAGTTTCAAACACGGTTGATGTAGCTACCAAACAGTTTTTTATTGGTCCTTTCTCCCAACGGATCATTAATCATGCCCGCATTCCGGTGTTATGCGTTTTTAGAACTCCCGATAATTAGTATTTTATTGATCAAACCCGGTAAAATTTCCGGGCGAAATAGGCAACAGGAAACCCGATGGCTACGATCAGGATCGCGGTTGCAATCAGCGCTTTGTCTAAATGAAAGATAATGGGCGGAAGCTTTGTAAATCGCAATACTACCATATTCATGATCACATAAATAAATACGCCATATATAATAGCAGTAAGCACTATGTTTTTTGAGAAGAACTTTATATTGGGATAGATTATAAAAAACAAAGCGGTG
>CBIMFG010000138.1:0-7822 GCA_966243125.1 uncultured Niastella sp. | reverse complement strand
AGGACGCTCATCAACCAGTACCACCATCAAATAACATTCGGGGTGATTGGCTGCAATGGCGTTGGCCACTTCTTTCAGCAGCACGGTTTTACCAGTTTTTGGCTGCGCCACAATTAATCCACGTTGTCCCTTACCAATGGGCGTAAACAAGTCCATGATACGGGTGCTGTATTGATTGGGAACCGTAAACAGGTTCAGCTTTTCAAATGGGAACAATGGCGTCAGGTAATCGAAAGGAACGCGGTCGCGTACATCTTCCGGCTGTTTGCCATTGATGGTTTCCACTTTCAGCAACGCAAAGTATTTCTCACCTTCTTTGGGCGGACGAACAGCACCGAAAATGGTGTCACCTGTTTTTAGGCCGAATAATTTTATTTGAGAAGGAGAAACATAGATATCGTCGGGAGAAGAAAGGTAGTTGTAGTCTGAAGAGCGTAAGAAACCATATCCGTCGGGCATCATTTCCAAAACACCCTCTGCCATAATAACGCCGTCAAACTCAATATTAAAGGCACTTTCGCGGCGGTGAGGATATGATTTTTGCTGTTGATCTGCTGAAGGTTGGCGCTCTGTAATTTGCTCGTGGTGGCCGTGGTGTTCGTGAGCGATCATGGTGCCTTCTTCCCCTTCTTCTTCGCCTTCCTGATCATCATCATGTGAAGGCATTTCGTGCATTTCTTCTTCATCATGTTCATCATCCATCATCACTGGTAATACGGGTGTTGCTTCTTCCTCTTCTTCTTCTTCGGGTTCTGGTTTTTTGCGTCCCTTTTTTACCGGAGGTGGAGGTGGTGCTGGTTTTTCAATCACCTTCTTTTTAGGTGCTTCCTTCTTCAATTCTTTACGCACTGGTTTATCATCACCACTTACTACATCAGCTTCTTCCGTTGCGTTTGCAGTAGTAGTTTTTACTACTCTTTTACGTTTACCTTTATCGTCGGCTGCACCATTCTTTGCTGCACCTGCACTAGCCATCACAGCCTGCTTATCGAGGATTTTATATACTAGCTCCTGTTTGTCTAATTTTTTTGCGTTGGGTATTTTTAACTGTTCGGCAATATCTAACAGTTCTGGAACGAGCATGTCGTTCAATTGCAAAATGTCATACATAAAATAACTTGTGAGTTAACACCTTAATCAGACGAGCAAACTTTGTTCGTTGAAAATTCGTGAAAAAATTGAAATGAGTTTATATGCGTGGAATGAGATTAACTGATGAGCTTTGTGAGTATCGGGTATGACTTATCAGCCCTATTCCAAACACAATAATACGCCAAATTTACAAAAAGCAAAAATTTTTGGGTCCGATCCCGCTTTTCTGTCACTTTTTTAACCCTAAAGGCTTACATTCAGGACAAATGGGATACTTCTCTGACGACTCAGGCTCTGCTATTTTTCACAATTTCTATCACTGCGGCACCTATATAATGAAATGATCTACAATCAGGCTTTATGAAGAATATGCAAATTCAATTCCACCCCTTATCGGATTTGCAGCACAAATATTATAAAAAAATACTTACATATAGCGACACCGGATGCTTTTAACTGCATTTTTTTAGGAAAACGGGCATTATGTGTATAACTTATTGTCCTGAAACAATACAGGCTGCCACGTAGTAAGGAGTTCTGTTTATCAGCCAGGCCAAATTTGTACCGGGATAAGTTCAAAATTGGCCTGTTTTTACCAAACCCTTGCCCAAGCCAGCTATAGATTGCTAAACAATTAACCATAATGGTTACTCTAAACCATTCTCACTATACAACAGCGATATACAAACGCACAAATTTACCGGGAAAGACGCATTGATGCAGGAGTGCAAAAAAGAAGATCCCTGTGTAATTAACGCACAGGGATCTGAATTAGTTTATTAAAGGAAAGCTAAAATAGGGTTAGCTTAATACTGGCCGTTGTGCACCACCAGTTTACCATCTTCATAAAACGGCAGCACATTGGCAATATCGGGCGTAAGGCAATAACGGATATCTTTTTCCAGCCCAAAATTGGTAAGCCGTTGAAAGTGGGTGGCCTGTTTGTCTTTAATGAAACCATACATGTCGCTTTTGGCGTTCATGTATAAAGTTTCGGCAATACCCGAACTGTCGCAATTGATATGGAAATGATCTTTCACCTGGTTTATTACCGCCCCGGCAAATAACATGTCTTCCATATTCACCCGATCCTTCCAGGCTGCACAACCCAGCAATACCGGTTGTTTTTGTTGAATCAGGTAATCACAAATGGCAGACAGGTTGGGGAATGAACCGGTTATAATATGGCCTGCCCCCCGGTCCAATGCCATATGCAATAATTTTGTGCCATTGGTAGTAGTGAGCACCAGCGTTTTACCACTGATGAATTCCTTTGAATATTCAAAGGGCGAATTGCCGTATTCCAGTCCTTCAGCTATTTTACCATCGCGTTCACCGGCAGTGATCGCTTCAATTTTTTTACCCAGTTCAATGCACTTGGCCACACTGTCAACCGGAATAATGCATTTGGCGCCATTGTACAAAGCAGTAGCAATGGTTGATGTGGCGCGAAACACATCGATGATCACAACAATTGTATTATTAATATCGTATAAATCAAGTAACGCAGGAGACGGAGATGTGTATAGAGTCGGTTTGTTGTTTGACATAATTCTAATAAACCGCAAAAGTAATTAAATCAATTGGCAATCCTTCGACTTCGCTCCCGACAAATGGTCAAAAAATTGCTAACGTTACGCACCTTGTTTATTGTCTAAAACATGCTTCCATTTGTTGCTCTCTGCATATTCTTTTATCAGGTCGTTCCGCTGTTCCAACAACTTTTCCATGTAGCCGGAAAGGTACATGCTGCTAAAAATTCTTCCCAGGCCCCCATAGGGCGCTTCAAAATTGAAAACATCTATCATCAGCGTGCCATTTTCAATTGATTTGAAATGGTGCTCGTGTTTCATGCTTTTGAAATCGCCTTTTTTCATCTCGTCTGTAAAGGAGAAAGGCCTTGCCATGGCTGTGATCTGCACCTGCATCACCCGGTTCTTCATGAGGTGTTTGGCTTTCCAGGTCACGGTTTCATCCAGGTTTATCAATCCCATGACAGTTCCGGCAACAGCTTCTTCACGGTAATGCGACATTGATTTTTTGTGCAGGTCAATACTACGGCTCAAATCAAAAACCCTTTCTATAGGTGCTGCAATAAAGGTGGTCAAATGGATAGTTGGCATACGGGGAACTCATATTTAGGAAAACGTAGCCCTTTGCAGCAAGAAGTACGCCAGAGAGTAAGGTTTAAGGTATAAAGTTTAAGGTATAAGGTAGCTCTCGCAGTTCGGGTATTCCGCAAAATTGCATGAGTCACAAAATTCGGGCAACCTTATACCTTAAACGTTAAACTTTATACAAATGGAAATTTAACCACTTTCGCTTTCAACAGCTTGTCGCGCACACCGATATATATTTCACTATCGATTGCGGCCTGCTCCAGGTTCACATAGCCCATACCTATGGCTTTTTGCAGGCTGGGGGCTTGTGTGCCTGAAGTAACAAAGCCTATTTTATTACCGGCGGCATCTTTTATATCATAGTGGTGGCGGGGAATACCTTTGTCAACCATTTCAAACCCAACCAGTTTACGGGTAGCACCGGCTGCTTTTTGTTTTTCCAGAATGGGGCGGGCGGTGAAGTCTTTGGTGAATTTGGTGATCCAGCCCAAACCAGCTTCCAGTGGTGAGGTGGTGTCGTCAATGTCGTTTCCGTACAAACAGAAACCCATTTCCAGGCGCAGCGTATCACGGGCGCCCAAACCAATTGGTTTCAGTCCTTGTGGTGCACCCAGGTTAAAGATGGCATCCCATACTTTTTCGCCGCTGCCGTCCTTGTCTTCGAAATAGATCTCAATACCACCGGCGCCGGTATAACCCGTAGCGCTTATCACTACATTATCAACCCCGGCAAATTTGCCTTTGGCGAAGGTGTAATATTTTAAATTAAGAATATCTATATCTGTAAGGGGTTGCAACATTTTGGTAGCGTTGGGGCCCTGAATAGCCAGCAAACAGGTTTTGTCGGAAATGTTGTGCATTTCCACATTGTTGGTATTAAACTTCGAGATCCAGTTCCAGTCTTTTTCTATGTTGGAAGCATTTACCACCAGCATATACACTTTGTTTTCTTCAATGCAATACACCAGCAGGTCATCAACAATACCGCCCTCTTCGTTGGGCAGGCAGCTGTACTGGGCTTTGCCAGCGGTTAATTTGGAAGCGTCGTTAGAGGTAACCCGTTGAATAAGGTCAAGCGCGTGCTCGCCTTTCAGAATAAACTCGCCCATATGGCTTACATCAAATACCCCGGCATTGGTTCTTACAGCAGCGTGCTCGTCATTGATGCCGCTATAGGAAATGGGCATATTATACCCGGCAAATTCCGCCATTTTAGCCCCCAGGGCAATATGCTTTTGCGTGAAAGGCGTGTTCTTCATACAGTATGTGTAGTTTTTGTTTGGCGGCAAATTTAGTTGATTAGTTGATAAGTTAACGAGTTGACGGGTTAACCAGGGGGTTGATATAATTGATGAAGTTGACAGGGTTGATAAAGGCCGGGATCGCCCGCCAATTTTGGGGAGCCCCAACTTTAGGGCGCCCACTCACCACTCACTACTCACTATAAAAAAAGGGCCCTTAAAAGGGCCCCTGTTGTTCCAACTTCAACCCCGCCTGCTTCCGACTACCGGTTAAGCAAAGCGGCGGGGAGGGTTATTCGAATTTTTTCATGCGGCTGTTAGCTAATTACTTCGCTGGCAAGCACGGGTGCAAACAAGGTCATCGGCTGTTCTTCGTTGTTATCAATTACGCTGGCAGATGAAGTATTTACTTTACTCTGTGTTGAATCTGCTTTCTTTGCCGGTGTTTGCTTATGGTAACGATAGCCATCGGTTGTATCTTTTTTTGCAGGCTTTTCATCGTTGTCCTCGCGCTTGTTTTTATGTTCTTCTTTCTCCTCTTTATCTTCTTTTGCCTTATCCTTATACTCTCCTTTGCGCAACGCATCAGCATCGAGGTCATTCACTTTTTTAGGACCATCGGGTGTCATAATGTATTCCTTATCTGACTCAACCCAATAGGTGCGGTCCCAGGTATCATCCACATCAAAACCGCCGTGGCGATTATAGCGCCCATCGAACCAGCTGTAGTTTGAAATAGCCCTGTCGAAAAAGAACCTTTTACCAACGGGAACCTGTAGTATCAATAAAACCTGCTGGCTTCTGAACCGCTCGTTTTTGCTGATCGAAAATCCTTTGGGCAGATATAGTACACTATCTACCTGGTATGTTTGAAAATTGATCTTTTCGGCCAGGTTGCGTGCATTTACCGGATTAGTGCCGCGACTAAACATCCGTTTTGTAACACGATAAGTACTGTCGGGGCTTTTAACCACTTCTACTCGAATGTTGTTCAGCATAATAGAGTCGAGGTTAGCGCCAAACAATGGCCAGTCCTGGTCCCAATCGAACCAATCGTTGCTGTAATAACGATAGTTAATGTTGTTGGCAGTTACATCCAGGAACAGCTTTCCTTTGGCGGGTTGTGCTATTGATACATTCTCTTCTACAAAACCTCTTGATTTAAAGCTGCGGAAAACTGATCCAGTGAGCAAGGAAGCGCTTACGATGCCAATAAACCATAAAGTGCCAAATACGTAACCGAGGTAATGGGTTTTAGAACGCACGCCCATAATTCGGCGAATCAACCAGGTAACCAGGGCAATGATAGGTACACCCAGAAACAGGAATACGGTTAACCACGCCAGGAAGTTCTGCCAGAAACCTTCCAGCAAAAATTCTTTGAACGACATAATGGGCACACCACCAAAAAGCAAGGCCATCAATGCACCAAACAAGGCCAGCGCCACCATACCAACTATAAACAAAAAGAACGCTTTGAACAATACGCCAATGATATGTGCAATGCCGCTGCCGGCGTTGCGTGCTGTTGACGATGCTTCGGTTGTAAAGGTTTTTACCCTTTCGCTTTGGCTGAACTGTTTGGCGCGGTCGCCAAATTGTTGGGCAGATTGCCTTACTTCATTCCCCCAGTTTTGAGCTTTAGATCTGAAACTCTCGAGGTCTTCTTTCACGGTATCACGTATCGAGTTCAGATCAACGCGCTCCCCCCGCATTTCAAGTTTTTCTGCTGCAGTAACGGCAATGGGTACTGCTATCCACAAAACAATATAGGTTACAAACAAAGTACTGCTTAAAGAACCGGTCACTACCCTGGGACCGAACCAGAAATCCATATCATCGCTCCACCACCAGTTAAACACACCTGAAAACAGGCCAATAATCAATGGCAATGCAAAAATGAGGCGGGGCACCCAGGTATTGATGTTGAAGTAAGCAGCCAAACCACCACAAACTCCTGCTATTACCCTATCGTCTGAACTGCGGTATAAACGCTTGGTGATGTTTGCCTGAACAGATTGTGAGGGTACTGCCACCCACAAGATCACATATACAAGAAATCCTGAACCACCTGTAAACAACAGCACCGCAAAAATAATCCGCATAATCACCGGGTCAATGTGGAAGTAGTTCGCCAGGCCACTACATACACCGGCAATAATTTTATCATCGGCATTGCGGTACAAACGGCCGCGGCCCGCACCCGGACTGCTATAACCGCCTGTGCCTGTTGACTGCGACTGTTGTTGAGAAGAGGAGCTTTGTTGCTGACCCGCTCCGGCGCCTGCAGTTTGGGTACCACCATTTTCATTGAGAACTGCTTCTGCTTCAAAATCTTCTGGACGGCCCATGCTGGCCATTACCGCCTGTACATCGGCATCAGTTATGCAGGTAGCACCCTTCTTTAATGTTTCAGAAAACAGTTCGGCAATACGGCTTTCAATGTCGTTGATAATTTCATCACGGCCTTCCTCGTTTGCAAAATACCTTCGCAAACTTTCTATGTATTGCTTTAGTATTTCAAAAGCAGTTTCCTCTATAGGAACCACCCTGCCCTGGAAATTTATGTTGATTACCTTTTTCATGGTGAATAAATGTTTGTTGGTTGGTTGAAGTTTTAAGTGTTGGGTTGGCTTGTTTCGGTTGGATATGATGAATTTTCTGACGGACTTGAATTGGCCGATGAAACCAGCGATTCGCGCTTGCTGGCCAGCGTATTCACCGCATTAGCCAGCTCATTCCACGTAGTTTCCAGCTCTTTAAAAAACTCCTCGCCTTTTGGTGTAAGCGAAAAGTATTTACGGGGAGGGCCCGAGTTACTCTCAACCCATCTATAAGTTAGCATTTCTGCATTCTTCAACCGGGTTAACAAGGGGTAAAGGGTACCCTCCAGAATCTGGAGATTTGCTCCTCTCATTTCATCCACAATATCACTCGGGTAAGCTTCCCCGCGGCGGATGATTGACAGAATGCAAAACTCCAGGATCCCTTTCCGCATCTGACTTTGGGTGTTCTCGATATTCATGGCTATTCTTTTTCTGACAGGACTATCGCCTGCTTTATGTTGCTATTAATAGAATGTATAGATGTCATCGGTTCTTCTTTTATGATCTGGTACAAACTTGAACACTGAAATATGTTGGTAAAAAATGCTGTTTCCTGTTGACCCATGCTGATGGTATGGTCATTATTATTATTATTTGACCCACCAATGATCACTATTTTTTCTGGTTTGCCAGCAGGTTTGTTTTTCATGGTTGATCCCAGTGTAAACAGGGCAATCAACATAGCTATAATTATCGGGATTGGCATGGCTTCTTGTGAAGTTGGTTTTTATTCCCTTTCACAACACAAATATAGGGTGGTTTT
>CBIMFG010000137.1:0-7837 GCA_966243125.1 uncultured Niastella sp. | reverse complement strand
GTCGGGCGTACGTTGCGTATTAGACAGCACCGCCAGTTCCACACTTGGTTCATTTCAAAAAGGCGCTAATGTAACTATTAAAGGAGCCATTACCGGATTCAATAAAGATGAAACAGGGCTGCTTGGGTCAGATGTTCAGTTGAACCGCTGCGTTATAGCTAACTAAGCAATTGTTAAAACCAAATATTTTACCATGAGTTTCTTGATCAAGAAAGGCATTGTTTCCTGCTGCCTTATACTATTGGCTGCGTCATTAATGGCACAGGACAAATTCTTCACAAAAAGCGGAAATATTCAGTTTTCTTCAAAAGGCGCTATTGAAACTATTGAGGCCACTCATCGTAGCGTTACCTGTGTACTCGATTCAAAAACCGGCGATATTCAGTTTGCTGTGCTCATGAAAGGCTTTGAATTCAAAAAAGCTTTGATGCAGGAACACTTCAATGAAAATTACGTAGAAAGCGATAAGTACCCTAAGTCAGAATTTCGCGGACAAATCACTAATAACGGTGACGTAAACTATACAAAGGACGGTACATATACGGTGCATATAAAAGGAAAGCTTACCCTGCACGGGCAAACAAAAGAAGTAGAGGCTGATGGCAAGATTACAGTGAAAGGCGGAAAGCTGCAGGCTGATTCAAAATTCAAAATTCAGATGTCTGATTACGGTATTGACATTCCAGGCACAGTAACACAGAATATGTCAGATACCATAAACATTACGGTGAGCTGTAACCTGGAACCATTGAAACAATAAACGATACAGACCAAACTAAAAAACCAACCGATATGAGCAAAATAACCTATACACTATTGACTGCCTGTTTTGTTATGGCAGCAGCCAATACCATTCAGGCGCAGGACAAAGACCTGTTAAGCATGGTTCAGGATTCTGCAAAAAGAGAATATGCTACCGGGGCTTTTAAATCAACACGGGTTATAAACGGCCAGAGTATGGAGATGTTGGGTAAGGGTGTGCTGGATGTGCGCATTCTGCACCGTTTTGGCCTTGTAAGCGAAGGCGCTAAAGAATTTTTTGGCTTAGACCAGGCGAGTATGCGCATGGGTTTTGATTATGGCATAACTGATAACTTAAGTGTAGGTGTGGGCAGAAGTACTTTGAATAAAGAGCTCGATGCCTTCTTTAAATTTCGTCCTATACGCCAGGGCGCCAATGGTGGTTCTCCGGTTTCTATAGTATGGGTATCAGGTGCTACGGTTCAAACCCTGCCCTGGGCAGATACTACCCGCAAAAACTATTTTTCTTCGCGCGTAGCTTATTATCACGAAATAATAATCGGTCGTAAATTCAGCAATGCTTTCAGTTTGCAATTGAGCCCTATTATGGTTCACCGCAACCTGGTTGCTGGCGCTGAGCAGGACAACAATACCTGGGCATTGGGGATTGGAGGCCGGTTGAAATTATCAAAACGTACTGCGTTTGTGGTAGATTACCATCCCATACTGGCAGGACGTGAGCCCGGAACAAAAGACCCCTTATCTGCAGGGTTTGATATTGAAACCGGCGGTCACGTATTTCAGTTACATTTTAGCAACAGCACGGGTATGAACGAAAAAGCCTTCCTCACCGGCACCACAGATAATTTCTGGAAAGGTGATATCCGGTTTGGCTTTAACCTGTCGAGGGTGTTTCAGGTGGCAGGAAAGAAGAAGAAGCAAGGTTATTAATCACAGTGAACAATAGAGAAGGCCTTCCCGAGTGGGGGGCCTTTTATTTTAAAACAAGTTCCACCTCCCCAAAATCAAATTCCCGCTCCATCACATCTTTGGTTAGCAGCTGGCCGTTGTCAGAAACGCCCATAATAGTAGTTTCAAATAAAACGGCGCCTTTCTTCAAGGTAACAGGTTGATGTAATTTGTATAACACCTGTTGATATTCCTGCATAATGGTTTCCGCTTCAGCCTGTAATTGCTGAAACCGGCGCTCCAGCACAGCACACAGTTCATGACCCAAAGCAGCGGCATCAAAATCTTTTCCGGTGATCTGTTTTAATGAAACCGGGTTGGGTAAACTGGCGTCAAAAACAACCTGGTTTACGTTTATACCAATACCTACTACAGCATATAACCAGTCAGCACCACGAAATACATTTTCTATTAAAATGCCACCTGCCTTTCTGTCACGCCAATACACATCATTTGGCCATTTAATAGCGGTTTCATCCCCGGCATGTTTTTTATAAAAATCATAACAGGCGAGGGCTACTGTAGCAGAGAGCCAGAATTGGCGGTTTGGTAATAAGCCAGGAACAATAACCACGCTTAACATGATGTTTTGATTAGGGGTTGTTAACCAGCTTTTTCCACGTTGTCCTTTACCAGCTGTTTGCTCCATGGCAAACCAGGTAGCGCCATGAGTTGCCAATCCGGCTTGTATTTGCCGCATGGCATAGTTGTTGGTGCTGTCTATTGTTGGTAATATTATATAAGGGTGACCAATAGCGGCCTCTTTACCAGGATGTGACAAAAGATTATTATTTTTGGGATGTGCGAAATTAGGGATTGCCCTTGAGCGTTTAGGAAGAAATGTGGTAATAAGCGAATTTATTCGTATTTTAATACCAGTAGCCTCTTAATACAGAGCTCCTCGCTACCAGAGAACCTAAAACACATTGATCATTAAAACACAGGATTATTGGAACAAGTTTCATTGTTAGCTACCCGTCGTAAGCGAAATAGTGTAGCACGGTTAACAAAAAATTCAAAGATTTTCAAAGCCATCATTCACGCCATAAAGGAAAAGAAGGGAGAGCATATTGTGTCGTTGGACCTGCGCAAGATCCCCGAAGCTGTTGCTGACTTTTTTATTATTTGTGAAGCCAGCAGTACCACACAGGTAAAGGCTATTGCCGACTTTATACAGGAGCATGTTAGAGATGCAGCAGAAGAAATTCCTTTCCATAGCGAAGGACAACAGACAGCCACTTGGGTATTAATCGATTATGTTAACGTTGTTGTGCATGTAATGCAGCCGGAAAGCCGCAAGTTCTACAAGCTGGAAGAAATGTGGATGGATGCTGAAGGTGAGGAATATTAAAGCTCCCCCGCAAAATTTAATGTTAAAATGCGGCTTTGTGCGAAATAATGATTAACTAACAGCTTTTTAGGCGAACAATTTAGGGTCGTCGATCATTAATTATTTTATCTAGAAAACCAAGGACAAGCAACAATATACTATGTCACAAGACGAGTCAAGACAGAACGACCGCAATTTCCCTCGCTTACGGCCCCGTGATGACGGTGGTGGACAGCGGAAAGGTCCAAAATTCAATATTTACTGGGTTTGGGCTATTATTTTCGCAGTTTTAGTAGGCTTTCAATTATTTGGTTCCTTTGCTCCCGATGCCAAAACCATTACCGACCTCGAGTTTTACAAAATGTTGGATAATGGGGATGTAGACAAGCTTAACACTGTTACCAATAAAAATACAGTTCGGGTATTTATTAAGAAAGACAAGTTAGAGAAGTACAAAGATCAGTTGGCAAAAAACAACTGGACCAGCGTAGGAGATAAAGGCCCACACTTCGAATTCAAGGTTATTAAAGCCGATGATTTTAATAAAGAACTGAACGCATACTTCGATAAACACCCTGAATTGACCCGGGTTGCCAATATACCCATTCAGGAAGGCGAGTGGTTCGGCTCCATCATTCAATTCTTATTACCCCTTGTTGTGATTGTGCTCATATGGGTAATGCTGATGCGCAAAATGGGTGGCGGTGCTAGCGGCGGCAGTGGCCCCGGTGGTATCTTCAACATTGGTAAATCAAGAGCTACCCTGTTCGATAAAGGCACAAAAGTAAACATCACGTTTGCCGATGTAGCCGGTCTCGATGAAGCCAAGGTAGAGGTAATGGAGATCGTTGACTTCTTAAAGAATCCCAAGAAATATACTTCACTCGGTGGTAAAATTCCAAAAGGTGCTTTGCTGGTAGGTCCTCCGGGAACTGGTAAAACCCTGTTAGCAAAAGCCATGGCCGGTGAGGCACAGGTTCCTTTCTTCAGCATGAGTGGTAGTGATTTTGTGGAACTGTTTGTTGGGGTGGGCGCCAGCCGTGTTCGTGACCTGTTTAAACAAGCCCGTGAAAAAGCGCCTTGTATCATTTTCATTGATGAAATTGATGCTATCGGCCGCGCACGTGGTAAGAACGCGATCATGAGCAACGACGAACGCGAAAGCACCCTGAATCAATTACTGGTTGAAATGGATGGTTTCAGCGGCGAAAGCGGAATCATCGTACTGGCTGCTACCAACCGCCCCGATGTACTGGATAGTGCGTTGTTACGCCCAGGCCGTTTCGACCGTCAGATCTCAATCGACAAACCAGACTTGAAAGGCCGTCAGCACATCTTTAAAGTGCACCTGAAACCGATCAAGATCTCTGAAAAAGTAGACATTCATAAACTGGCCGAACAAACACCAGGTTTTGCCGGCGCCGATATAGCTAACATCTGTAATGAAGCCGCCCTGATTGCCGCCCGTAAAGGAAAGCAGTCTGTTGAAATGGACGACTTCCAGGATGCAGTTGACCGCGTTATTGGTGGTTTGGAAAAGAAGAACAAGATCATTTCTCCCGACGAAAAACGCATCATTGCCTACCACGAAGCTGGTCACGCAATTTGCGGTTGGTTCCTGGAACATGCCTATCCATTATTGAAAGTAACGATTGTACCAAGAGGCGTTGCGGCACTGGGATATGCACAGTACACACCCAAAGAACAATACCTGTACAATACCGATCAGTTAATGGATCAGGTTTGTATGACATTGGGTGGCCGTGCCAGTGAAGATATTTTCTTCGGTAAAATATCAACCGGTGCACAAAATGACCTGCAACAGATCACCCGGATAGCCTATTCGATGGTTACGATATATGGTATGAATGAAAAAGTGGGCAATGTAAGTTTCTACGATCCTGCCCAGGAGAACTCATTCACCAAACCATACTCTGAAGAAACTTCGAAGCTGATTGATGAAGAAGTTCGTAAGCTGATTGAAGATGCGTATGACAAAACAAAACAATTGCTTACCGAGAAAAGGATCCAGGTTGAAAAACTGGCCGAAGCTTTACTCGAAAAAGAAGTGTTGTTTCAAAGTGATGTAGAAGCATTGATTGGCAAACGTCCTTTTACTGACAAGAAAACATTGGATGTAGATGGCGAAGGCCATGCCGAAGGCGCCATCAGCGAAGGTGTTCCGCCTTACGACAGCAACGTTACCAATCATCCTGCTACATAATTGTTATTATGAACGTTTCTCCAGCAAAGGAAAATATTTTAAAAAAAATAAGGAAGGCGTTGACTAGTTCAACGCCTCTCCCTTTTCCGGGAAGTGAAGGCAGCAGTTCCGTTTATCAACCTTCTCAGCAAGACCTGAGTTTAGAATTTGCCGAACGGTTTACCAAGCTTCAGGGAAAATTTGTTTTCTGTCAGGACTATAAGGAGCTGGTTGCCCAGCTTAACCAGGTGGTTGGCATTAACAAATGGGATAAAATCTTTTGTAAAGAAGAAGGTTTGCGGAAAACGCTCGCCGATAATCAATTCAACAATTACTCTCACAACGATTTGGCCTCCTGCGATACCGCCATTACTACCTGCGAATGGCTGGTAGCCCGAACCGGTAGTATTGTTATGTCGGCAGCCCAGGAAAGTGGCCGAACGGTTAGTGTATATGCACCTGTGCATATTTGCATTGCCCATACCAGTCAACTCGTGTACGACGTTAAAGATGCATTGGTGAATGCCAGGGAGAAATACTCCGGTAATCTTCCTTCATTGATCACCTTTGCAACTGGCCCCAGCCGTACAGCTGATATCGAAAAAACGCTGGTAGTAGGGATACATGGTCCTAAAGAAGTATACGTATTTCTGGTTGATCAATAAACGTACTTGTCGCTTCTCATGCAACAAAATATTTACCGGCTGTTTTTATATGGTACACTACGAAGCGGGTGCCACCTGCCCGTATATTCTTATCTAAGCCGTTATTTTATATTTGATGGCGTGGGTGCGGTGCCAGGCAATTTGTTCGATCTGGGCGACTATCCCGATGCAATTCCCAGAACAGAAGAAGATCATTTAATTACAGGTGAATTATATCATATTGCGCAACAGGACGAGTTTGACTATGTAATGGAACAGCTCGACGATTACGAAGGACTGTTGGTTGAACCTGGCGGTATTCCTTTGTTCAGAAGGGAGCCGGTAAACGTATTGTTCAAAAATTCTATTGTAATTGCGTGGATGTATTGGTACAATAGGGAGATAACTAATAAGCCCAGAATTGAGTCTGGTGATTATGTGGCGTATAAGATGGGGATAGGGAAGTGAGTAGGGAGTTGATAAGGTTAATAAGTTGACAAGTTAACAAGAACACAGAACTAAGAATTAAGAACAAGTGAATTCCGGTAAAAAAGTATATTTTCTTTCTGACTTCCATTTAGGTTCTCCGGACCATGCACAAAGCCTGGTACGGGAAAAACGTATTGTTGAGTTTTTAGAAGAGATAAGAAAAGACGCCGCCGTAATTTTTATCGTGGGCGATATGTTCGATTTTTGGTATGAGTATCGGACGGTAGTGCCGCGTGGTTATGTGCGCTTACTGGGAAAGCTGGCCGAAATAACTGATTCAGGAATTCCGGTTCATTTCTTTGTAGGCAATCATGATATGTGGATGAAGGATTATTTTCAACAGGAACTGAACGTATCGGTATACTTTGAACCATGTGAATTTGAATTTAATAATAAAAAATTCTGGGTAGGCCATGGCGATGGATTGGGGCCTGGCGATCATGGTTATAAGATGATGAAGAAGGTCTTTCGCAATCCCATTTGCCAGTGGCTTTTCGGCATTCTGCCACCGTATATGGGTATGGGTTTGGCCAATTACCTCAGTCGCAGAAGCCGCCATGTAACCGGTTCGGCCGATGATAAATTTTATGGTGAAGAAGGGGAGTGGCTGATCACCTATTGTAAAAACATGCTGAAACAAAAGCATTACGATTACCTGGTGTTTGGGCACCGCCATTTGCCTATTGATTTTACTTTAAAAGGCGGCAGCAGGTATATTAATCTGGGCGACTGGATCAGATATTATACCTATGCAGTTTTTGATGGGGAACAGTTAACCCTTACTACCCGTTACCCTGAACTGGAAAACAAAATCGTTCGCCATTAGTGGTTCGCATATTCATTATATTAACTTCTTTATTGTATTGCAGCAACATTGCCTGCGCGCAAACTGCTGATACTACTTTTATATTTAATAAACTGGCTGGCCAGCAGGTAACCGATTTTACGGTTGATAACCTGGGCAACCTGTACATTTTGAACAATACCGGACAAATAAAAAAGATGGGCCCGGCCGGTGATTCTATTGCTGTTTTTAATAATGTACGGCAATATGGAAAACTGTATATGATGGATGTTACCAATCCGTTACGGGTATTGTTATTCTTTCGTGACTTTGGTACCATCGTTGTTTTGGACCGGTTCCTGAATAGCCGGGCAACAATAGATCTTCGTAAACAACAGTTGTTTCAGGTTAACGCTATAGGCCAGTCGTACGATAATAATATTTGGGTATATGATGAGCTGGAAAGCAAATTAAAGCGGGTGGCTGAAGATGGCCGGGTGCTTGATCAAACTACCGATTTCAGGATGATCGTTGATACAGCCCCTTCGCCGCAGTTTCTTGTTGACCAGAACCGGTTGGTATATTTATACGATTCACTAAAGGGCGTTTATATGTTTGATTATTACGGCGCCTTTAAAAACCGCATTCAACTAAAGGGGTGGACGGATTTTACCGTA
>CBIMFG010000136.1:0-7842 GCA_966243125.1 uncultured Niastella sp. | reverse complement strand
CCAGCGACGCAGGTCCCAGAAGCGGCTTCCTTCAAAAGCCATTTCAATATTACGCTCATTGCGAATGATGTTACGCAGGCCGTCTTTTGTAAGATAAGCGCCGGGGTTGTTCGAATAGTTGGTCCAGCTGTCCTGCACCGTTGGCAACCCCGCCCTATCCCTTATGAGATTTAAATATTTGTATACATCTGCCGACGGGCCATTTGCTTCGTTTGCAGCTTCTGCGTACAACAGGTACAAGTCGGCGAGGCGCATGGTAGGGAATGGATAATCTTCAATATGACTGCTGTTATCGCTTTGGTAAGCAAATTTCCAGTTCACCAGTTTTTTAGGATAATAAGTAGTGATGGTAACGGCTACACCGGCGCCAAACTGACCGAGCTTCAATTGTGCGCTCCAGGTATTTTCATCGGTGTGGCTGGGACTGTTTTGCATGTACCAGGTGCCGCCATCAAAACCCAGGTCGGCATAATAGCGTGGTTCGCGATCAAAATTCTGGCGGGCTGTTCTATAGCCTTCCACAATGTTGAACCGTTCATCATGTGTGGCGGTTCTCAAATCGTTCAAACCGGAAAAGTTCAGTGTTTTATCTTCAGTAATAGGCACTCCGTTCTTTGAGTAGAACTGGCGTACCACCTGCATAGTGGGCCCCAGTGTACCATAAATACTGGAGTTACCGGAATTGTTAGGGTCAATGTGCGCCATGGAGGAATATTGCAACTGCCAGGTGGAGGAGTTGGAATTAGCCCAGATCCATTCCTGGTTCCATTTTTCACAAACGGCATTGCGTACGCTCATTTGTGTTATAGTGCCATCTGTAAGCGGGAAACCTGTGGTATTAATAAATTTATACAGGAAAATGCCCGCCTGGTCACAAGCCTTTATAGCATCGGCTGCAGCCGCGGCGGCACGTTGCCATTTTTCGGCGCTATAGGTGGTGGAGATCAGTTGTACCCCGTCCTTGTCTTTGAAATTGCTGTAATCGGTGTTGCCATTGAACAACGGACTGGCGCCATACACCAGCACCCGGGCTTTTATACTTTTTGCAATGGCAATAGTTATGCGGCCCAATTCGGTAGAAGGTGTTAACAAGGCTACGGGTAAACGGGTACAGGCTGAGTCAATTAAATTAGCAATATAATTCACTACGGTGTCAACCGGTTGCCGTTTTACTTTTGTTTGTTCCAGCGACGCTGTTACCGGAATGTTTACATCATTAATAGGAATGGGCCCGTATTGGCGCATCAGCAAAAAATGATAATACGCTTTCAGGAACATCACCTCCCCTATCCAGCGGGTACGCTCATCAATGGTAAGATCAGGAACTTTGGAAAGGTTCGAGATGTTTTCGATAAACGTATTACAGGTACGAATACCCGTGAACATGCTTCTGAAGCTTGCATTGTCAAAGTCGTCGCCATCCCAGATGTTCACATAAGGCCGTACCACATTCTGGTTTCCACGGGCCACGTTCCAGTTGGTGGCGGTTAAACTGGCAGCCGGATAAGCCATCCAGAATTCATCGCCGCCCTGGTAAGCAATATTGCGTACGGGGTCGCCATCATTGGGCAGAAAGGAATAACAGGTAGCCAGGTATTTTTCCGCCTCAGAACGCATGGTAAACGCGTTGTCGAGCGTGGCTACGTTATCGGGCACCACATCCAGAAAATTCTTTTTACACCCCCACACAGTGATCACCAAAATCAAAACCGGTATATAATATCTTGTTTTCATTGTTTGCTAGTTTTTAGAATCCGAAATTGATCCCCAGATTATATACTGCCTGTACCGGATAACCTAACCCGTTACCACCCATTTCAGGGTCCCACATCTTGAATTTGCTGAAAGCAAACAGGTTTTGTCCGTTGGCATAGATCCTGAAATTCGAAAAGCGAAGGCGGTTAAGCAGTCTGCGTGGTACCGTATAACCTACTTCCACTGTTTTTAACCGAAGGAAGGTACCATCACGTAACCACCAGTTGGAAGACTGGGAATTGTTGTTATTGAACTGTGCATCGAGGCGGGGCCAGAAGGCGTGCAGATCCTGCTTTTCTTCAGACCAGTGACTGCTGGCTATAGCCGATAGCAATCCATTTTGTGAACCGCCATTCAATACAAAAGGCGAGATATTATTGGGATCAATAAAGAAGGAAACTCTTGCATTACCCTGGAAGAAGGTGCTCAGGTCAAGCCCTTTATACCCGATGGAGAAACCAAAACCATACGTGATCTCTGGTACGGTAGGATAACCAAGCGGTACCCGGTCCAAACTGGTGATCTGTCCATCGCCATTGATATCGCGGTATTTGATATCGCCGCCCATAGGTGGGTTGCCACCAAAACTTTGTACAGGCGACTTGTTGGCTTCCGCATCATCTACAAACAATCTTTCTGCCACCAGTCCATACCCCTGTTTTAACGACTGACCAACCTGAGAAAGGTATTTTAAGTCATCGGGATATTTGGGTTCTTCATTGATCAGGAATTTGCTGGTAGCATAGGTGAAGTTGGCGCGGGTTTGGATCCACAGTGACTTGGTGATGTCTTTTGTATAGTTAACCGCTACATCTACGCCCTTGCTTTCTGCTTCGCCTACGTTAGCCTGAATACCGGCTTCCAAACCCATGGTTGTAGGAATGGTGTTTCTGCCCATCAGAATGTTGGAACGAATGGAATGAAATCCATCCACCACTACACCAATACCATTGCGGAAGTTCAGATCCATACCATAGTTGAAGGTTTTAGCTTTTTCCCAGGTAATGTCGAAGTTCGCATACCGGTATACTGCATAACCCGGGATCCAATGCCCCTGATCGAGGCCAAAGTGATAACTGTTGGCGCTGCTATTAGGATCTACGTTCGATAAATAAAAGAAACGGTCGTTGGTGTTACCAATCTGGTCGTTACCAACCAAACCAAAGGTAGTTCTGAATTTCAGGTTGCTGATCACGCTTTGCAAAGGCTCGAAGAATTTTTCATTCGATACTATCCAGCCTAAACCAGCTGAAGGGAAAAAACCATAGCGATGATTGGCGGCAAAACGCTCTGAGCCATTATAGCCAAAGTTCAATTCAGCTAAATACCGGTTATCATAAGCGTAGGTAAAACGGCCTGAAAGCCCCAGGTTCCTGGCAGGCAGTGATTGTTGAATGTTACCACCGTTGGCGGTGAGAAAGTTACGCAATACGCCTATAAGCATGCCGGTTACGGCGTGTTTGTCGCCAAAGGTGCGGCTGTAGTCTGTTGCCAGTTGGGCATAAGTAGTAGTATTCAATAACCTGTCACCGGGATCATAGCTCAAATATTCGGTACCGGTTTGCGGATTCAATGGCGTTAATATGTTCAACTTTCCATTGGCATCGGGCAATAAAGTATAATAGAAGGGACTGTACCGGCGGTTCACCGTAAAAAACGCATAGCGTTGCGTATAAGCCATAAACCGGGCACTCAATCCTTTTGTAATAACATTCAGATTCTGGTTCAACTCTATTTGTGCATTCACGGTAGAAGTGCTGTACTGTTGAAAACCCGATACCATACCCGCAAATGGGTTGTTGTACAGGCTGGTAGTATTGCCAATGAATGCATTCCCGAATAGTGGATGTTGTATCCAGGGTGCAAAACTGGAAGGGTAAAGCGCGGGGAACATAACGGGGTTACTCCAGATGGCGCTGTTAAAAACGGCCTTACCACCGCCTACCCAATTACCCCAAACATCGCGGTAACCGGGAGGGCCACTGTAATCATCAAACTGCGCATACGTTCTTACAACAGCTTTTGTTGTAGGCGTAATGTTGATGTTGATATTGGAACGAACACTGTAGTTACCCAGTTTAATATTGCTGTTGAAACTGCTGCCATTAACGGTTTTCAAAATACCGCGGTCGATGTTATATGTACCGGCAATATAATACTGGGCTGCTTTACCACCACCGCTAACATTCATATCGGCTTTGTTGTTGATGGTATAGTCTTTTATAAGTGTGTTGATCCAGTTATTATTGGGATAAAGTAACGGATCGTCGCCAGCTTCGGTCTGATCGATCTTATTTTGTGTATATGGCAAAACACCCAGCGGGTCGCGGGTAAGCACCGCTTCGTTTGCCAGTTTCATATAAGTAATGTTATCGGCGAATTTGAAATTGCGGGTATTGGTTGATACCGGCGCTTCTAACCGTACCCCAAACTTTGCTTTGCCTTCGGCGCCGCTTTTAGTGGTTACGAGAATAACGCCATTTGCGCCACGCGCGCCATATAAGGAAGAGGCTGCGGCGTCTTTCAGTACGGAGAACCCGGCGATGTCATCGGGTTGCAAACGGGCCAGGTCGTTGGTTGATGACTCCATACCATCTATCAGGATCAGCGGGTCAACTTTACCTGCACCAAAACTACCTACCCCTCTAATGAAGAAGGAGGCATTATCGGCGCCCGGTTCACCGCTTTGCTGATAAGCGATCATTCCCGAAACCCGGCCGGCCAGCATGGTAGTTAAATTGCTGGTAGCACCGCGTAGTTCCTTGGGATTAATTGTGGTGATGGAAGCCACCATACTTTGCTTTTTCTGCTTACCATAGGCTACTACCACAACATCGGCAGTTGTATCTTCTGCCAACGGCAAAAAAACCGAAACCGGTTTTCCTTTATAAGCGGTTAGTTGTACCGGTTTGTAGCCTACGAACGAAATATCCAGCGTTACGTGATCGCCGGGAATATCGAGTGTAAAGCGACCTTTTGAATCGGTACTGGTTCCCTGACGGGTACCCTTTATTTGTACCGATACACCGGCCAACGGCTCTTTATGTAAGCTGTCGAGCACAGTACCGGAAATAGGTGCATCTGCCTGCGCAAATGAATTGGCCGACATCAACAGAAAACCGGTAAATAAGGTGAAAAGAATTAAATAGAAAGGCTTGTGTGAAGAGGCTGCACACCTCCACATACAGCAGGCAAATCGTTTAGTCATATGAAGCAGCGTTTGATTGGGAATTACAAATGAGACCCGGACAGCATTGGTTCATAGCATCCTATACTATACTATCCTATACCACTACAAATATAAAGTTATTTTGATTCGGTCAAAAAAATACCATGATTTATTCTTTACCATTTTTTTGAATGAGATAAAGCATTGCATCAGAGGGAAGTACAGATAAGTTTACGGTGCCACACCAGTTGGTTTTGCTGCCCGAAAACAATTCTGTACTACTATATTTTGCTGATTGGTTCAACCCGGCATGCAGTAAGGGCAGTGCATATTTGAGTGGGGTATTACTAAAATTAAATACAGCCAGGTATGTTTTTGCGCCAACCGTTTTTACAAACACGTTCACCCCTTTGTTACCTGTGTTGGCGTCAACCGGCCTGAAGCTATGGCCGTCTTTAATTACTTCAAGCAGTTGTTTATTCTGTAACAAACGCATAGCTGTTTGTGACCAGGGGCCTATTGTGGAATAATCGTCACCGGTAATTAATGTACCGGTTACCAGCGCAGAAGCAAGCCGGGCACGATTGGCGCCTTCGCTTTCTTTATTGAACACTACATGATCGGCATCTACAAAATTATAGAGGTGGCTTTCCCACCAGCCATAACCTGTACTGTTCAGCGTATATTCTGTATTGTCAATGGCGCTAAAAGCGTCGCAGGCAATACGGCGCATATGCACATAAGGAGCCGTTGCCATGGTTGGAGAAATAGCGGCATACACCAGCATGGTATTATCCAGCACACTGTCAATAAACTTCATGCCCATATTATACGCCTGCATACCAGTAGTTACGGTACTATCATAGAAACGATCGCATTCCAGCGCGCCATGTCCCAGGAAGTCGATCTTGATCATTTCAAATCCCAATTTTTTTAAGTGGTTCAGGGTCCAGGCAATTCTTGCTTTGGTACCGGGATGGGTTGGGTCGAGCGCCAAAGCGCCATCCATATCAACCGGCTGCCCATTCTGCCGCGTCCAGGCCTGAGTATAGTTCCAGGAGGAACCTTCCATTTTACGATCATGCTTACCCCAATCGGTAAACGGCGCCCAGTAAATACCGGGTTTGAATCCTTTACTTTTGCAGTATTGTACAAATTCTTTTAACTGACTCACATCGCCATCCAACCCGCCCTTGATCATATTATCCCAGAAAGAATCGAGGTCCACAAACAAAGTGCTATCGGCAGTGCGAAACCCTTTACAGAAATAACTGAAAAAATCCACTACGCCTTTTGCTTTTTCAAGCGTTAATTTGTTTTGAATTACCCCCCAACTGTTCCAGCCAACGGGCGTGGGCTTTTGCCATTTGGCTATTACCTGTGCATTTCCCCGGCTTTCAGTCGCATACTCTTCCATTCCTGTTCGCCAGTCGTCATACCCGCCCACCAGAATACGGGGCGACACACACCTTTCACCGTTAATCAAAAGCTTGCCGTGAGGTATTTTATCATGGGTGATATTGCTATCAGTAAAGCCGCCAAAAGCCGTTACCACTGCCCCGGTTTTACCATCTGTTTGAACTTTAATGCCGGTTTTCCAATCATCCTGCCAAATAGAACCAATGACCACTCCATGATAGTTATCATTGCTATACAAAGCCGTTACTTCACTGCTGGTAAAGTTGGCCTGTTGTAATGGTTGCGCATTAAATCGTGCCCACATATCATTATCAAATGGTACAGCCAACGCCCTGTTATCACCGGTTTCATCCAATGCCACCTGAGCGCCGGTAAGTGGAGAGATATAAGCAGCCCCAGCGTTCTTTCCTTCCACTATAAGCATTGTCCAGAAATAATTTTTAACAGTATGTCTTTCTACCCAAAATACCTGCTTTATATTCATACCATTGTAATGCCATGTAATATTTCCGCCTTTGGATCTGGAATGGTCTAGCTGAATGTGTAAGTTATATTTGCCCGGACCTAACTCTTTGCTGGTTATTTCTTTTTCGCCTTCCTTGTAAACAGCATACGCGCCGGTAATAACCGGTTTACCATTCATGAGCACATCGTAGGTTCCACTATTTAAATGATACCTGATGATATTATTTTTTCCGAAGGGAATGTTCACCAGGGAATCCTTTCCTTCAACAGCCAGGGCTGTACTCGTTTTCAAACATAACCAGAACAACAAAAAGGGTATGAATCGCATGGTTGGGTAATTTATGGTGGTTACAAAGTTTATGAGATGCTATTGTGCAATGCCTGCTTTTGAAAACAGGATAAAGGCGGCAGCCATAAGGATAAGCAATAACAAAAAGAACCAGTGCCTGCTGCGCCAGGGTTTCAGGTCAACCACGGCCTGGTTTTGTAAGGTATAAGGGGTGGTCATGGGTTTGTATTTTGCCACTATCAGCATCAGCACCACAGTGGCTACAAAAAGAATAGCTACCACATGTAAATAATGCAAAGGCACATCAAACACCAGCTGGCTCAACATATATGTTATGATAAAAAAGATAAGCCCTGTGGTGGCAGCTGCTTCCGATACTTTTTTGGTGAGAAAACCCACGATCATGACGGTGAACACCGGCACACTGAAAAAGCTGGATACTTTCTGAATATAAGAATAGAACCCGCCATTAAACTGACTGATAAATGGCGAAAAACACATGGCTACTACAGTGATGGACAACTGGAAAATACGCGCCGCTTTTACCAGTTCGCGGTCACCGGCATTCCTGCGCCATTGTTTGTACAGGTTCATTATAAACAAAGTGCCTGAACTGTTGAGCCCCGCATTAAAGGTGCTGATGGCCGCGCCAAAAACGACAGCTGCAATAAAACCTGCTATTACAGGCGGCAATACATCGCCTATCAGTTTTGGAAATACGGTTGCCGTATTGGTTAAATGCGGA
>CBIMFG010000135.1:0-7842 GCA_966243125.1 uncultured Niastella sp. | reverse complement strand
ATCATGGATCAACTGGGCGATAAGATTGCTGCCAAAAAAGTAGCCAAACAAGCCGGGGTGCCTATGATCGAAGATAGTAAGGCCGATATCCGATCAACTGAAATTGCTCAACAGGAAGCCCGCCGTATTGGTTATCCCATTATCATAAAAGCCGCTGCAGGCGGGGGTGGGCGCGGCATGCGCGTGGTTCGCCATGATGAAGACCTGGAGAAAACGGTGCTGGAAGCACGCAACGAAGCCAAAACTGCTTTTGGTAACGATACGGTGTTCTTTGAAAAATTTATTGAATCGCCCAAACATATTGAAGTACAAATACTCGGCGATCACCATGGTAATATCATTCACCTGTTTGAAAGAGATTGCTCGGTGCAACGCCGCTTTCAAAAAGTAGTGGAAGTAGCGCCTGCCATTTCTTTAAAACAGGAAACGCGGCAAATGCTGCATGACTATGCCATTCGCATTTGCAAACAGGTTGGTTATAACAATGCGGGCACTGTTGAGTTCCTGGTTGATAAAGCCGAGAACATCTATTTTATTGAAGTAAACCCACGCATTCAGGTTGAACATACGGTTACCGAAGAAATAACCGGGATAGATATTGTAAAAAGTCAGATCCTGGTGGCGCAAGGCTTTGCACTCACCGATGCACCCATCAATATTGCTTCGCAGGAACAATTACAAATTTCCGGCGTGGCCATTCAGTGCCGGGTAACAACCGAAGATCCTGGCAACAACTTTAAACCCGACTTTGGTACGCTCATCGCCTATCGCAATGCGGGCGGCCCCGGTATACGGTTGGATGAAGGCAGTTCCTACCCCGGCGTTAGCATCTCTCCTTTCTTTGATTCCTTACTGGTAAAGATCACCGCCAGCGGCCGCAACCTTGCTGAAACCTGCGATAGGTTGGTGCGTACGTTAAAAGAGTTCCGTATTCGCGGTGTAAAGACCAACATTGCCTTTTTGGAGAACGTGTTACAAAATACTACGTTTCAAAATGGGCTCGCTACCGTTGATTTTATCGATAACCACCCGGAGTTATTTCATTTTGAACCGCGCATGGACCGCGGCACCAAAGCCTTGCAATACCTCGCTGAAATTATTGTGAATGGTCACCCTGATGTGCCGGCTGTTAACCCAACGGTTACCTTTCGCACACCGGTAGTGCCTGATGTGGTACAACCAACCGTTACCAAAGGCTCTAAAGACCGGTTGACCGAAATGGGCCGTGAGAAATTCATTGACTGGTTGAAGAACAATCCCAGCATTCAATATACCGACACTACCTTTCGCGATGCACACCAATCGCTGCTGGCCACCCGCGTGCGTACTACCGATATGTTGAAGGTCGCCGAGACCGTGGCCAAAAACCATCCGGAGATCTTTTCGTTGGAAATGTGGGGCGGCGCCACCTTTGATGTAGCCCTGCGCTTTTTGCACGAATGCCCCTGGCAGCGGCTGCAACTGATGCGCGAGCGCATTCCCAATATTTTGTTTCAGATGCTGATCCGCGGCTCTAACGCCGTAGGCTATACCGCCTACCCCGATAACCTGGTGGAAACCTTTATTGAAGAAAGCTGGAAGAACGGTATCGATATCTTCCGCATCTTTGATTCTCTGAACTGGCTCGAAGGCATGAAAGTGAGCATCAATGCCGTACGCGAAAGAACCGGCGGTCTTGCCGAAGCCTGCATTTGCTATACCGGTGATTTTCTTGACAAGCAACGCAATCATAAATTCAACCTGCAATACTACATTGACCTGGCCAAACGCCTGGAAGATGCCGGCGCCCACATATTGGCTATAAAAGATATGGCCGGCTTGCTAAAACCCATGCAGGCCGGTATACTGGTGAGTGAGTTGAAAAAGTCGATCAACATTCCCATTCACCTGCATACGCACGATACCTCGTCTATACAATCAGCCACCTATTTAAAAGCCATTGAAGCCGGGGTTGACGTAATTGACGTGGCGTTGGCTTCTATGTCGGGACTTACGTCGCAACCAAATTTCAACTCCATTGTGGCTATGATGCAGGGGCACGAGCGTGAGCAGCCCATCAACCTGCACAAGTTGAATGAACTCAGCAACTACTGGGAAGATGTGCGCGAATTTTATTATCCGTTTGAATCGCAGTTAAAAGCCGGCACCGCTGAAGTGTTTGATCATGAAATACCGGGCGGACAATATTCCAACCTGCGGCCGCAGGCGCGTTCATTGGGGTTAGAAAACCAGTTCACCGACATCAAGAAGAACTATGTAGTAGTAAACAAACTGTTTGGTGATATTGTAAAAGTAACGCCCTCCTCAAAAGTGGTGGGCGACATGGCCTTGTTTATGACGGCTAATGGCTATACCGAACAGGATATTTTTGATAAGGGCGAAACCATTTCCTTCCCCGATTCGGTGATTGGCTTATTCCGCGGCGACCTGGGACAAACACCCGGCGGTTTTCCGGAAACACTACAGAAACTGATCCTTAAAAACGATAAACCCTTTACCGACCGGCCCAACGCGCATTTACAACCGCTGAACCTGGTAAAAGAAAGGGAAAGGTTCGAAACCAAATATGGCAAAGGCTATTCCAACCTCGATTTATTGAGCGCCCTGTTTTACCCAAAAGTGTTTGATGAATACCATCAGTTTAAGTTATCGTTCGGAGAAGTGTACTATGTTCCCTCTCCTAACTTCTTTTATGGATTAAAACCCAATGAAGAAGCGCTTATTGAACTGGCGCCTGGCAAAAGCATTCTCATAAAATTTTTACATATGAGCCAGGTCGATGAGAATGGGTACAAACAGGTATTCTTTAAACTGAACGGACAAACCCGTTCCATCTTTATAAAAGACAAGAGCTTTACTTCAGTAAAACCCACGCATAAAAAAGTGAGCGCGCCCAATGAGATCGGCGCCCCGCTGCAAGGCAAGCTGTCGAAAATACTGGTAAAAACCGGCGATGCGGTGCAAAAGAACACGCCGTTGTTTGTGATAGAGGCCATGAAAATGGAAAGCACCATTGTGGCGCCTGCCTCAGGTGCGGTGAAGGGGGTGGTGTTGTCAGAAGGAGTGTTTGTGGAGCAGGATGATGTGGTAATTGAACTGTAAGGTCAGTTGTGAGTTGTGAGTTGTGAGTGGTGAGTGGTGAGTGGTCAGTTGTGAGTGGATTCGCCATTATTTAGACATCTGAAGATTCGCGAGCTCACTCACAACTAACAACTCACTATTAACTATTAAACTTAAATCCATTGTATGTTTTTACAGCTTACCCATACGAAACTGAACGTATATGTACTATCACAGGAATTAGCCTTGGAGTGTTATAAAATAACAAGAACATTTCCTGTTGATGAAAAATTTGCTATGGTACAACAAATCAGGAGGGCAGCGCTATCAGTTCATCTTAATATAGCCGAAGGGTGTTCCAGAAAATCAAAAACCGAAAGGAAACGATTCTTTGAAATTGCCAGGGGATCTGTCATAGAAATCGATAGCGCAATAGGCATAGCCCACAAATTAACCTATGCAACCTTAGAACAACTACAACCGCTTGGCAATGCTATCATTAATAACTTTAAAGTATTAAGCGGAATGATTGCCAAAAGTGAGTTATAAAGGTCTGTGGCGATTTATCAAACGTTCCAAAGTTTCGCGAGCCCACTCACAGCTGACAACTCACAACTCACTAATTAGCCTTAATTTAGCAGCAGCTCAACTCATCACCTTATGATCGACAACTACTTCATCGCCGACCAATTTTCCCTGCTGGCCAAATTAATGGATATGCATGGGGAGAATTCATTCCGGTCGAGAACCTATTCCAGTGCCGCCTTTGCTATTGAAAAAGTTACGCAACCACTGGCCGACATACCTGAAGACAAGCTGGTAACCATAAAAGGCATCGGTGATTCTGTTGCTAAAAAAGTAATTGAAATAGTACGCACCGGCAAACTGGGCGCCCTGGAAGATATTATTTCCAAAACACCGCCCGGACTGCTGGAAATGATGAATATTAAAGGGCTTGGACCTAAAAAAATAGCCACCATCTGGAAAGAGATGGGCATTGAATCGGTGGGTGAACTGCTATATGCCTGTAACGAAAACCGGTTAACCCTCTTCAAAGGCTTTGGGGAGAAAACACAGAAGAACGTACAGGAAGCCATCGAGTTCTTTATGAAGAGCCAGGGCAGTCACCTGTATGCAGAAACGGAAGTATACGCCATAGCCATTGACACCACGCTGAAAAAACAATTCCCGCAGGCGCAATTTGCGCTTACCGGACAATTCAGACGTCAGGTGGAGATCATTGACCGGCTGGAATGGGTAACCACCGCTACCAATGAGGAATTGCTGGGTTTTCTGGGCGCTAATAATTACACGGCTCAGGAAACACTGGATGATATCTTTAGCGTACTGGGCCCTGAGAATGTGCTGTTGAAATTTTATAGAGCAACGCCGGAAACCTTTAACACCGTTCTTTTTCAAACCAGCGGCAGCGAAGATTTTATTGCAGCGTGTGCAGCTTTGCCAGGTTGGAATACCACGGCTTCGTATCAATCAGAAGAAGAGATCTTTACGGCCCTGCAGTTACCGGTTATTGCGCCCGCCTTACGGGAAAAAGCAACCGCGCTGACTTCAAAAGCTAATCAGAGCACCTTGATTCAACCAAATGATATCAGGGGCATTATTCACAGCCACAGCCAATGGAGCGATGGTGTGCACACGGTTGAAGATATGGCCAGGGCCTGCATTGATCAGGGGTATGAATACCTGGTGATCAGCGACCACAGTAAAAGCGCCGCCTATGCCAATGGGTTAACAGAAGAACGCATTCGCGAACAACATAGATACATTGATGAGTTGAATGAAAAATTCAAACCATTCAAAATATTTAAAAGTATTGAGTGTGACATTTTAGGCGATGGCGCGCTGGATTACAGCAACAATGTGCTCAGCACCTTTGACCTGGTGATTGCTTCGGTGCACTCCAACTTAAAAATGACCGAAGACAAAGCCATGATGCGGTTATTGAACGCCATTCGCAACCCTTATACCACCATTCTGGGTCATATGACGGGCCGGTTATTGCTCAGTCGCCCCGGTTATCCTGTTGATCATGTAACCATCATTGATGCCTGTGTGGAGAACCAGGTGGTGATTGAGCTGAATGCCCACCCCCGCCGTTTGGATATGGACTGGCGCTGGATCGATTACGCCATCGAAAAAGGTGTGTTAATCTCCATTGATCCCGATGCGCACTCTATTGATGGATATGACTGCCGGTATGGTGTGCTTGCTGCACAAAAGGGTGGATTGACTAAACAGCATAATCTTAGTAGTTATAGCTTGGTTCAGTTTGAAGAATATGTAGCGAATAGAAAAAAGCTGAAAGGAATTTAAGATGCAGTTTAAGGTATAAGGTTTAAGGTATAAGGTTTAAAGTCTGCAATTAGAACTGATCGATTAATTGCTAGCTTCCTGAATAAGCGGGGCCACCTTAAACCTTAAACTTTAAACCACAAACTAATTCGCTCGTAACAAAGGAATCTTCACATAAAACGTAGTACCCGCTCCTTCTTTAGTTACAAACCAGATCTCGCCTTTGGCCTGCTCCACAATACCTTTACTCATGGCCAGGCCTAAACCGGTACCAGAAGTTTTGGTGGTGAAGTTGGGCGTAAAGATGCGCGATTGCGTTTGTTCGGGAATACCTTCGCCATTATCTGTTACGCTTACGGTTATAAACTCACCGTTCAAATGTTCGTTTACTCTAATGATACGCTGATCGCGATTGGCGCAGGCTTCCACCGCATTTTGCAGCAGGTTGGTGAACAAGCGGTTCAGCTGAGTACGGTCGGCAAACAGCAATACGCGTTGCTCAACCGGCGCCCAGGCAAAGTCGAGGTTACCACCGGTGTTGTATAAGGAAGCAAGTGACTGTAACATTTCATGCAGATCAAACACTTCATTCTTGGGATTACCGATATTCGCGAACTGCGAAAAGTCGGAGGCGATCTTTGCCAGGTGATCTATTTGTTCTACCAGCGTTTTGGCAACATTGGCAGTCAATACTTTTACATCTGTTTGATTATTGGTAATCGCTTTTTGTAAATACTGTATGCTTAGCTTCATAGGCGTAAGCGGATTCTTGATCTCATGCGCTACCTGCCGGGCCATTTGCCGCCAGGCGCCCTCACGCTCACTTTTGGCCAATGCTTCGGCACTATCTTCCAGCTTGGTTACCATTTTGTTGTACTCCCGTACCAACACGCCAATTTCATCATCGCGTTTCCATTCAATGGCTTCGTTCTCTTTACCCAGGTTCACTTCCCGCATCTTTTGACTTATAATGGTGAACGACTGCGTAATGCGGTTGGTGATCAATAAGGCAATACCGCCCGCTATCAGAAAGATGAAGGCGATCAGGTTGATAACCGTAACTACGAAGTTGGAGATCTCCTGTTTTAACTCAGCCTGACTACTGTACGAAGGAATATTCAGGAACGCTACGGCATGTCCCAGTTTATTTCGGATGGGCGAATAAATACTCAGGTAATCGAGCTTACCTACCTGCTCGTTGGTTACCGTTTGAATTTGTTGTAAGTTATACAAGCGGTAATACGCCAGCGGGTTCATTTTGGTGCTCAGTACCCCGCTTGAATAAATGTTCATGTCCTGGTTACTGGTAACCCGCAAACCACCTACCGTGTCGTACAGGTTTACATCCATGCCATGTACATCTGAGATCTCCTGTATCAGCTGTTCCATTCCTTCACTGAATACCGGTTCGTAAAACACGGTATCGTACTGGGGATGTTGTTTATTGATATGCGTTTCTACCTGGTTCACCATAACCTGCATGGCCTTGGTAAGGCGGTCCTGGTTATTTCGCTGATACCGGTTTATAAAGAAAAGAATGGTAGCTACCCCTATTACACAAAACGACAGCAAGCTCACCATTAAAATGGTACTGTGGATCTGTGACCGGATGCTTAACTGCAAAGTCTGGCGCAATGCCGACCAATGGAACCGGCTTTTTATGATGAGGGAACTGAACTGGTAAAATGCCAGCAAAAACAAAAAGGTACTGAACAGGTAAGCGAATAAGGTAATAGCCTCAATGAACGTATTGCTTTTACGGGCAATGATCACCACTTTCTCTGACGAAGCGCGGTACCACAATTCCTCAAAAGAAGTATTACGACGCCGTTCAAATTCAATTTGTGGTATTAAAGAATTCGCCAAATGGGTTGGGAAGGCATAATCGTTGTAATGCTGTATCAGGTTATGACTGCTATCATAAATAGCATAGGAATATACCGAAGAATATTGCTCAGGCAGCATCGGGTTGTTCGAGCGGAACAGCTCAGGCGTTAACGCCTCCGTTTTATACCGGCGGGGGTCGGCCAATACAAACAGCGTTCCCAGTTTTATGGTGTCGCGGTAGGCCTGGCGCCGGAGAATATAACCGAACCTATCGAACGACTGTTCAAAGTACCGCATGCCCGGGATAGCCGTTTTCTTCCCCTGAATTTTGAAGATCGTATTCAGGGTATCGTACGAAGCCTGCTCATCATTGAACAAGGGCGCATCCGTTGAGTCGAAGGTGAACAACCGTAAATTATAGGAACGATTTACCTCCCCACTTTTTTGGATGATACTATCTTTTATAAATGCATTGGTTTGGGAACGGGAAAACCGGTCCATATTCTGCATTAAAAAATTGCTGTCAAGGTATGCCAGCGTAAAGCTAAGCGCATGCTCACTGGTAGGATCTGATTGCAATGCCAGCTTTTCTGCAAAATGCCTGCGATCTTCCAGTTCTATTTTTCCGTTCTCAAAAATGAT
>CBIMFG010000134.1:0-7864 GCA_966243125.1 uncultured Niastella sp. | reverse complement strand
CGAAGAAAAACGTATTTATGACCTGGTTGCACGCCGCTTCATTGCTGCGTTTTACCCTGAGTGTAAGATCAGCAACACCACGGTGTTGGGCAAGGTAGGACAAGTGCCTTTTAAAGTAACCGGTAAACAAATACTGGAAATGGGCTGGCGCGAAGTGTATGCCAATGATGTAAAAACCGAAAAAGAAAAAGAAGAGGAAGAAGAAAAGGTGCTGCCCGTATTTGTGGTAGGTGAGAGCGGCCCTCACACCCCTCGTATTCATAAAGGAAAAACATCGCCTCCCAAAGCATACACCGAAGCTACTTTGTTACGCGCTATGGAAACAGCCGGCAAACAGGTAGATGATGAAGAAATGCGCGAGTTAATGAAAGATAATGGCATTGGGCGCCCGAGTACCCGCGCAGCTATTATTGAAACACTCTTTCGCCGCAAATACATCGAGAAAAAGAAGAAAAATATCTACGCTACACAAACCGGTATCGATCTCATTGATACCATTCAAACCGAACTACTCAAAAGTCCTGAGCTCACAGGCATCTGGGAACGTAAATTACGCCTCATTGAAAAAGGCGAATATGCAAAAGATACTTTCAAACAGGAGCTGATACAAATGGTTATTGACCTTACGGTAGAAGTAAAAACAGCTACGTACAGATCTATTACTATTGTGGAAGCGCCACCTCAGAAAAAAGAAAAAGAAAAGGAAAAAGAAACAGCCGATAAACCCAAAAAGGAATCCAAACCCAAAGAACCGAAAAAGGAAGTTGTCATTGAAGAACAGCAATGCCCCAAATGTAAATCGCATCCGTTAAAGAAAGGTAATACTGCCTATGGTTGCGCCAACTTCAAGGTGTGTGGTTTTAAAGTTCCCTTTGAAGTGTTTGGAAAAAAACTCACCGATAAACAAATTGCCGATCTGTTAACGAAAGGAAAGACGGGGAAGGCGAAGGGGTGGAAGGTGGCTGGTGGAGAACAGGAGGGGAAGTTGAAGTTGAATGATGCTTTTGAGTTGGAGGTGGAGTAGCGTTGACCAGTTGACCAGTTAACCAGTAGGTTGAAATGGGCTGGTAACTGGTTTCCGGGCGCCAGTTACAGGTTACAAGTTACAGGGTTGCTGGTTTTTCTTTTCTCATTCCTCATTTCTAATTTTTTATTCTTCATTTCCCTGCCTTCACTTCAACATTTAATATTCAACATTCAATATTCGATATTTTTGTATTCTCTCCTAAGCCACTCTTCCGGCACCGGAATAATACAAATATTCATCGACCGGTTATCTGCTGATAACATGGCCGATTGAATTTCTATTCTGGTACCATCGGGGCTCATGGTAGGGTGGGGGTGATCGGCAGCAGTTGCTTTATGGCCGGTTGAAAGCATCATCATTTCACCGGTATGCCGGTCTATTAAATAAACGCTGCGGGAAAAATCATCGCCTACTGCCCAACGTCCGTCGGAGGAGCCATGCACATGCCATAGGCCGCTGCCGCTTTTTGTTTGTCCGGCAATAACCATTTCTCTTGTACGCAAATTAACAATTGCCAAACCTGTTGGTTTTTCGCGGGTGCCCGATGGTCCCCAGGCTGCTTCCTGTCCGGGGTTTACCCCATTCCACGCAGTGCCACCTGTACCGTTAATATTTGTAGTGGCAACTTTGCGATGCCCCATAATAGCCATGGCTACTTCATCTTTAGTAATAACGGCTTCATGCGTTACCCATTCGTATTCCGATTCGGGATACAAGGGCCGCAAGCCTGTTCCATCGGCCATTACCGTCCAGGTACGTTGGGGCGATTTGCCACCGGTTTCCCAGCAAAAAATAATTTCACCGGGTACCCAGGGATTGGTTTGTATATGTCCTATTTGAAAGGGAACAGAAACAATGTATTTTATTTCGCCAGTGGTCAGGTTCATACCGGCCAGTCCTGACGGGCCGGCGCCCATGTTACGCGGGCCAAAATTGCTTTCGAGTTTAGTACCGGGCGCCACGTGTTTGGCTGCTTCTTGTTTGCTAACGCGGAAGTACACGTTGTGTTCTTCGGCATCGAGCCCCATATCACCGCCGCCATTTAAAGAATCTGAGATAGTACCACATACGCGTTGATATACGGATGCTTTTTGCATATGACCTGCTTTGCTGTCGGCAAATACTTTGGCCAGATCGGTCTCTATAACCTGTAAAGAACCGTTTCGCTTCGTAGTATCTATCGGATGCATGTAGTATAACTTCATCGACTTTCTGGCTACGCACAACATACCGGTATAACCACCTTCTGTTACCTGTACCTGGTCGCCTGTTTTTTCATTCACCGCCAGTACTTCATTTTTTACGCGGCCACTGCGGAAAATTAGCCACTGACCGTCGGACGTCCATTGATTATGGGTTTGATAGATCTTTGCATCACCGGTGGGTGTGCTTGTCAGGAAAGTAAGCATAACGCCGGTAACCGGGTCTTTTATTACTTTTCGTTCAGAAGGAAATCTTTTACCAATTTGTGCCTGCAGCGAAGATGCAAATAATGCAGCTGCCAGTAAGGAAGTTATTATTTTCATACAGCAATACGTTCCCATAAATATATTGGTAGTGGTCATGATAACCGTCCTGCTGTGTATGGTCTTTTAATAGATTTTTAATTTTAATAAACGAGGAAGCGTTGACAAGTTAACATGTTAACGTGTTAACTTGTCAACGCTATCAACTTACAGCGTATTCGCCATCTTCTGCGCCTGTGGCACAATCGTAGTCAAACTGGCAATATCAATGGGCTTTCCGGTATCGATGCTGTTCCTTGCTGCAATACCTACCAGGCAGGCCAGGGAACCATCGCGGCTGCCGGCCGATTGGTGCAACGGGTCGCTTTCATTCATGAAGATCTGTTTGCGCAACCGAACATCGCCACCGCCATGTCCGTCTTCGGTGTTGGAAATGCGGAACACTTCTCTTTTACCGAAGCTATGGGTCAATTGTATTTCATCAAAAGGTTCTTCTTCCCAGGGTTGTTTTTCTTTTATCCAGGCATCGAGTTTTCCTTTGGTACCGCTGAATGAAATGCGGTACCCTTCATATGGCGAATAGGCGGTGAGGGAATAACTTACCTGCACCTGGTTGCTGTACATAATTTGTACGGCCATTTTATCAAAGATGTCAATGTCTTCTTTAAACACGCAGCCATCCCGCATATAACCATCGTACTGTTCGTTGGCGGCGTAAATATTCATCAACCTTTTATTGGCCGTCATATCAAAATAAAAATTGCATTTGCTTTTGTGCGGGCAGGGGCGGCAATTGGTGTGGCGGAACGGACCGTTCTTGCCATATACTTCCAGGTTGCCATAAGCAAACACCTGTTTGGGATCGCTGTCTATCCACCAGTTCAGCAAGTCAAAGTGGTGCGATGCTTTGTGCACCAGCAGCGAGCCACTGTTTTTGCGCAATCTATGCCAGCGACGGAAATAATCTGCTCCATGGGTGGTGTCGAGGTACCAGTGAAAATCAACCGATTTTATATCACCGATTGCACCGGCCCGCAACAACTCATAAATTTTTACGCGGTGTGGCGAATAGCGGTAGTTAAAAGTTACCCGTACTTTTTTGCCGGTTCTTTTTTCGGCGTCCAGAATTTCCTGACATTTCTTTTCATCGGTGGTCATGGGTTTTTCGGTAATGATGTTGGCGCCATACTCCATGCCTTTTACGATGAACTCGTTGTGGGTGCCATCAACCGTAGTTACGATAAGGGTATCTGGTTTTGTTTCCTTCATCATGGCATCAAAATCTGTATAAGTAGGACAATCCACCTTGAGTGCTTTTTTTGCGTACTCCACCCGGCCTTTATTGATATCACACAAGCCAACAAATTTTACATGGTCGGGAAATTCTGCTACTACGGGTTCGCCCCACATGCCCGTACCACGGTGACCGGTACCTATCATGGCTACCCGCATGGGTTTTATGGAAGGACTGAACGCCGCTTTTAATGCGCCGGGAATTAACAGGGCGCTGGCTGCGGCGCCGGTTGTTTGTTGTAAGAATTTCTTTCTATCCATCGTTAGTTGTTTATTTTAATTATGCTTACTGGCGGAGCCAGGTTTATAAGGTCTGGTATGTCGTAATAATTTAATACACCGGTAATCATATAGGAGTACCAATTGACCCCGGTGGGTTTTTGTAAAATATCGTTATAGGAATTCAGACTGTTATACAAATACAATTGTTTAATGCGGTTATCCAGTACCATCGTATGCAAGGCGGGTAGTGTTAATAGTCCGGTTGCATGCACTATTACTGGTAAGGTTTTCATTATGCTGTCGGCCGAAATAAAATCAAGCAGGTTCAGCATATCTGTTACCCGTTGCGCTACCAGGGAAGACCCGGTATGCAGGGCAATGGTTGCATTGCGGTATTCTTTGTTATAATATCTTATTTCGTTCATGGCTGCAGGGTCTTCCAGTTCGCCCGTGCCGCTTATGTCGCACAGCATGGTAATGTAGCCCTGGTGGGCGTATTGTTGTAGTAACGCAATGCTGTCGGCAATTTTTCGTTTGCCGCCATCGTGCAGCCATATCAGGGCGCCAATAGGTTTTACAGTGGGTTGTACAATCAAGGCGGGCAAAGGCAACTGGCCTTCCCGGCGAATGATGGCTTTTTGATATACAAGTCCTTGTTGGGTGTAAGTTGGTTTGTATTCGACCTGCACGGGGGTATGAACCGTTTGCACACCCAGCAATTCTTTGATGCCTTTTACTACGGCTGGGCGGGGCTGTTGTAAGAATTGTTTCCGGCGGAGTGCAGTTTCATTGAACAAGTCCGCATTTTTTTGCGCTACACTAATCTCGTTGGTATAGGAGGTGCTGATTTGTCCGGTAGTGGTTGCCTGTAATTGTTCCGGGGGCAGAATGGCTATGGGCGTTTCATGTTGAATAGCCGTGTCTTTGTACAACCATTTTCTAAACCAGCTGGCGGCGGCTTCTCTTTTGGGTACGGAAAGGCCATGCCCATCGTCATAGGCAAATAGTTTAAACCGTTCCCCATTTCCTGATGCGGTGTATGCCTGTTGCAAATCGCTGCAGGATGATAGTGTGCCTATGAAGTCTATACTATCAAAGCGGCCGGCCAGGATCAATAAGGGCGTAGGGGCGGCTGCTATCAGGTAATCGCTCATTTCCATTAACGCGGCGCCTTCATTGGGCAGTTCTACACAACCATCTGTTGGGCCGTCAATATCGTACATTCTTTCGCGTGAAGCCAGGTAGCTGCAAACGGCAATGGCCTTTAATCTTTTTTCAAAAGCGGCGAAATAAATGGCCTGCATGCCACCACCTGAATTGCCAATACAACCAATGCGGGTGGAGTCAACATCGGAGCGGGTGATCAAATAATCGAGGCCGCGTTTGTTATCCCATACCTGATAGGCCGGAGTAGAAGTGCCAAACAGGTTGGATGTTTCATTTAATAAGGTGTGTTCTTTTTTGCCCGGCCGTTCGTGCTGGCTTTGCCCGGCTGTGGTTAGCTGTAATCGTTCGCCCTGTCCTATAGGATCAATCACCAGCACTATAAATCCATTTTTGGCCAATAAAGCTGCGGTTTGTTGATAGGAGGGGGTGAACTTGGCCCCATCTTCATGACCGCATAAAAAAAGAATAGCCGGATATACGCCTTGGCGCTCCGGCCGGTACAGATTAGTAGTCACATGGTGGTTCGGAAAACTTTCATACGTAACTTTTTCAATGCTGTACCCTTTCTCATTCACAACTCCCGTTGTTACAGGATTCAATGCGCCACCCACTGGCATCTGACCTAATAAACGAAGGCATGCCGACCTTGCTGCTATGCTATAAGTAATTATTCCTTGTTTAGAGATCGTTGCCTTGTTAAACCGGGTTCTTCGTTGGTCATACTGCCGGTGTGCCTTTTGCAACAGGTAATCGTGTAACGAATTACTGCTGCTCCAATCCATTACCGATTGCTGCGCAAAAGCCATTATCGACGAAAGGGTACAGCAAAGAAAAAGTATCTTCTTCATGGCCAGCTTATGCTTTCACTACTTCGTGTTTTTTGATAAAGTCAGGATCAATGTCAATACCTAATCCTGGTCCGGTGGGAACAGTTACCACACCATCTTCCGGTACCAGCGACGAGGTTTTACATTCAAACGGGAAATCGAGTTTGAACGATTTGTATTCATGGTAAGGACCTGCATTGGGTATGGCAGAAATAAAATGCATCATATAAATATACCCGATGCTGGATACGTGTGGGATATGCAGTTTGCCTAATGCTTCGGCCATGCGTGCTACCCGCATACAACGGATCATGCCGCCAAAATAAAACATATCTGCCTGAACGATCTGTAATCCTTCATTGGCAATAAGCCAGCGAAAATTATGCATACTGGGTTCCTGTTCGCCGCCTGCAATGGGAATGTTTACGGCATCGGCCACCATCTTTGTTTCTTCATACCAGTCAAAAGGTACCGGTTCTTCATAAAAGTTATATTTATATTCTTCCATGATCTTTCCTATTTTAATGGCTTCGGCCACATCGTAGCTGCCATTGGCATCGGCGCTGATCACCATATCGTCGCCAAATGTTTTGCGCACCAGCGGGATCAGTTTTTCACTTCTGCCTACCGGGTATTCAGGATGGCTCATTCTGCCACCCAGTTTGAATTTTATGGCTTTGGCTTTTGTTTTTGCCAGTTCTTCTTTCAGGTGTCCAATGGTGAGTTCAGCGGTAATGTCGCGTTCGCTGTTTGCCTGGTAAACGCTGATCTTGTTGCGTTGCACCGTGCCTACCAGGTTGCCGATGCTTTTATTGGCAATGCGGCCCATCATATCAAGAATGGCGAATTCAATAGTGGCCAGCGGCACCCAAATAGCTATGCCCTGCAGTTTATAATTGCTTTCATATACGTATACCTGCTCCAGCAATGCTTCCAGGTCGCGGGCGTCTTTACCAATAAAGAATGGCTGCATACGGTTTACAAAAATGGGGTAGAGCGATTTCATCTGACTGTCCTGGCCAAATGAATATCCTACGGCGCCGTCTTTGGAACGTACCCGGCAGATATAACTTTTTTTATAGTGTAATAGTTCTAACGTATCAATGATAACCGGGGTGCTGAACAATTCTTTTTTGAACACCGGTTTTTTCAGTACTTCATCGAGCTTGGCGTAATTAGCGCTAACGGTAGATTTAGAATCTTTTGCTCCCGGGTCTACTTTCTTTTCTGCCGAAGATGCCTGGTTACAAGAAGAGGGCAGGGCTGTGGCCAAACCACCAAGGAAGGCGGTGCTTAAAAAATTGCGCCTGGTTGATGCCATATGTATTAGGTTTTGAGTGTTTACAATTGTTGTTTGTTTAGGCCGATCTTACTTTAAAGCGGATGCGTTTTACATCGCCTGCGCCATCGACCTTTATAAATGGCCGGTGCACATCTGACGGAAAGAAAATAAAGAAAGAAGCAGGGGTGGCTGAATAATAATGCCCTTTCATATTCTGAGAATAAAACTGCGAATCACCTTTGTCGTTGAAAGGGGTTATTATCGGCGCTCCTGTGATGGGCGCCACCCCCACCTGTTCCTTTCCCTTAATTACATATTGGATATCGCAATACTGTTTATGCGAATGCCATTTGGCCTCCACAAACGGGGTACTTGGATTTACCGTAATATCTGCATATACATTGTCGCCATCGATCACATAATGGCCGGGTGGCAGGGTGTCCATATTGTGATCGCGCATAAATGCAAAGGCTTTGTTCCACCAGTCGGGATGCGCCTGATACTGCCGGAAAAATTCGGGTTTGTCAATGCTTTCGTGTACCGGTATTTTCAAGCCCTGCTTCCAGCTTCCGGCTGCAAA
>CBIMFG010000133.1:0-7865 GCA_966243125.1 uncultured Niastella sp. | reverse complement strand
AATATTTCGGAATTGGTAAAGGTTGAAAGTAACGACTATGAGTACAAAAACCTGGGTGGCATTTCGGGCCTTAAGATCACCGTAATAAATCCAACTGATTTTATGCTCAATCGGGTACGGGTAAAAGTAACGTACATAAAAGCCAATGGCAGTGTTTGGGATACAAAAATGAAAGACTTCTATGGCATAAGACCCAAATCGGCAGAAACCCTTAAAATGCCCGACAGCAAACGTGGCACCAGCATCAAATACGAGATCGTAACTATAAAGTCAAAAGACCTGGGCTTATAAAAAAAGAGAGTGTATCAGTCCTTGATACACCCTCTGATTGCTCTTGCGGTTCCCACCGCTTCATTTATGGTCCCGTTATAATCACTGTGCGTTTTAATTCAACATTGTTTTGAGCTTGCTTTCATTGATAATGGTAATGTACCCTTCACTAATATCAATCAGTTTTTCCTGCCTGAACTCGCCCAGGGTCCTTATCAATGATTCCGTAGCCGTGCCGGCAATGGCTGCCAGGTTATCACGACTGATCTTTATTGCATCTTTATATTTACGGCTTAATAAGATCAATGCCTCAGCTACTTTTTTACGAAGGGAATTATAGGCCAGTCCCAACAGCAACTGTTCTTTCTCGGTAATATCTTTAGCCAGCAGGTTTATAAATTTGCGGGCTACCTGCCGGTCGGTTTCCATTATGCCTTCAAACTCATCTTTTGGAATAACCGCCAACTCGGCATATTCAACGGCTACTGCTATATCTTTATACACGGTTTCTTCCAACAACGCCACATAACCCAGGTATTCTCCTTCTCCATAAATACCTGTGATGAGCTCCTTCCCCTCTGAATTACATTTATAGGTTTTTACAATCCCTTTTTTAATGTAGTATAACTGAACAGGATGGTTGCCCTCGTTATAGATCACCTCTTTTTTCTTATACTTATTTACATTGGTGTTCAGGTTAAATAATGTGGTTAGTTTGTCGGATGATTTGCGGGAAAAAGTGGAAATACCACTTTCAAAAATGGGCATAGCTTCCATTACCTTATGGCTTTGGTTGTTGTTAATAACAAGCAATCTTTTCATTGTTAGTAAAGTTTTATATGGTCATAACGGTATAACCGGCGACAAACGGGTATTTAAACGGGCATTATGTATTACGAACGGGATTAAACGTTTTCAGAGAATTTCAGAACGGCAATGCTAAGCTGCATTGAGTAACCAGGACATTGATTAATGTTTGGGCTTCAGATAGATCAGAGATCAGAGTGGCTTCAGAGGAATTAACTATTGATTCGTTACCGTTAGTCGGATATTTTACCGACTGTTTAACAAATATAATGTTTATTTCAAATATTCATATCCTCTGATTTAAAAAATACAATTCCTGAATGCTTTATGTAAAATTTTATAAGAAGAAACCGGTACCTGGCCCCGCGTTTATTGGGACCCCTAACGTTATATAACAAGCTTATTAGCACTTCTTCATTGTATCCATCAACATTTTGAATGCAGCTTTTTGCTCTATTGTTGCGCTTCCAAACCCGGCGGGACAAAGCGAGATGCCCAGTGATGGGTCATACTTCAACACAGCAATGCCTTCGCCAAAACAAAATTGCCAGTAGATCATTTCATTTTGCTTTTCCTTATTGCAAAAGGATATTCCTATTTCATGCCTGAGCCAGTCTGCTGTAGTATAAAAAAAAGAAGTCTCACATTTTGAAGTCAACACAACCTCGGGATATCCATTTTTTGTTTGTAATCTCATATAGAATTAATTAGGAGTCACAAGGGCTCAATGGAATTCGCAGGATATATTGGGAGGAATTGATAAGACACTTTAAGGTATGTTTTTTAAACATAAAAAACCATGACCGTCGTCATACTTTATTGCTTTATTGATCTCAAATAATACTTGATATTGATCAAAATAATTACATCCCAAGCAGGTCTGTATTACTTCTTCGTATATTAGTGTCTGTTCGGTCGGGTGAGGTTGTCGCAAGCACCCGATGTAATTTGGTATTTCAAGCATAGTTTTTATTCCGGTCATAGCGTAGCTGACCGGATTAGTTTTTTTAAGGCATCAGCACACAAAAAACGTTCTTATCCTCTGTAGTTTTTTGTGTTGGAAATAGATCCGGCAGTTTCTGTCCGGATCTATTTTTTTGTCTATCTGCCTTCATACCTCTTCCCATTTCAGGAAAAAACTGGCCAGAAATGGGAATAAAACGCATACAAAATATGTTTCCTACGTACTTGTTTTTCAAACGATTATAAAAACGGCAAGCGTATTGCCTTAGGCGGTTTGCTGAAAACCTTTAGTCCTTATTACTGTATCCTATTTATGAAATCCCAGTATCCAACCGTAATGAAAAGCTTTTTGTACAAATATCCCATGGCCTTATGGGGCCTTTTTACGCTCTTATTTTTAACCACAGGCGCTTCAGCCCAATGGACAGCACAAAACAGCAACACGGGCAATTCCCTGCGCGATGTGTTTTTTGTAAACGCCAATACCGGCTGGGCCGTAGGCGTAAATGGCGCCATTCGTAAAACAGTCAATGGCGGTACCACCTGGAATAATCAGGCAATCACCGGCGTAACTACACAATGGAACAGCGTTTATTTTGTTAATGCCAACACCGGCTACATAGCTGGTAATGGCGGCGGCATTCGCAAAACCACCGATGCCGGCACAAGCTGGGCCGCTGAAACCAGTAATACCGGTGAAAATATCAATAGCATTTTCTTCTTTAATACCAATGATGGCTGGGCTGTTGCAAACAATGGCGATATTCAAAGAACCAGCAATGGCGGTACCAGCTGGGCCGATCAAAACAGCGGTACCAGCGAAGACCTGTTCGGTGTATTTTTTGTAACCTCCAATACCGGTTGGGCTGTGGGTGGCAACGGAAGGATCCGTAAAACCACCGATGGCGGCGCTAATTGGAATAACCAAACCAGTGGTACCAACCAACGGTTATTAAGTGTATTCTTCCTGAATGCTAATACCGGCTGGATCTCAGGCGACAATGGCGTGATCCTTAAAACAACTGATGGCGGCGCCAACTGGACGCAGGAAACCACCCCTGACAACGATGATTTTTTCAGCATCACCTTTGTAAACGCAAATGTTGGTGTGGCAGTTGGTCAAAACGGAACAGTGATTGCCACGTCTGATGGCGGTGTTACCTGGGGATATCAAACCAGTAATACTACCGAAAGGCTGTATGGCGTATACTTTGTTAACAAGGGCCTGGGTTGGGCAGTTGGCGACAATGGCGCCATCATTAAAACAACCCAGGCCGGCGGACATACCTGGACCGAACAAGACAGTCACAGCAATGAAACCCTGCGCGATATTTTCTTTATCAATGCAACCAATGGCTGGATAGCTGGTGACGATGGCACCATTCGCAAAACCACCAATGGCGGCATTACCTGGAACACTGTAAACACTGGCTTCAATGATGACCTGCGGAGCATCTTTTTTGTTGATGCCAATACCGGCTGGGCAGTTGGCTCAGATGGCACCATTCGTAAATCAACCAACGGCGGCACTACCTGGGTAAATCAAAACAACCCCGCTTCAGGTACGTTAACAAGTGTATTCTTTATTAACGCCACCACCGGCTGGGTAGCCAGTACGAATGGTAACATTCTTATGACTACCGATGGCGGCGCCCATTGGACGCAACGAAACACCGGCATCAACAACCGGGATTTTAATGATATTCAATTTGTGGATGCCAATACCGGTTGGGTGGTTGGTGACAATGGCGTTATTCGTAAATCAATAGATAGCGGTGTTAACTGGTCACAACAAAATAGTACTGTTAATAGAAATTTATTAGGTGTTTATTTTGTTGATGGCAGTATAGGATATGCAGTTGGTGAAAATGGCACTATAGTTAAAACAACCAACGGCGGTTCTTCCTGGGCAGAATTAAACAGCGGCACCAACGACCGTTTTAATGAAGTGTTCTTTACCTCAGCCAGCACCGGTTGGGTAGTTGGCCAGGGTGGTACTATTCTTTATACTGCCGATGGCGGCGCTACCTGGAATGCTGAAACAAGCGCTACCAATAGCGAGATCAGAAGTGTGCATTTTGTTGCCGGCGGTTATGGCTGGTCAATAGGCAACAATGGTGATGTGCAATCTTATATTATTTCGCCATTACCTGTAATCTTCACCACTGTTGGCGCTAACAGCATCGATTGCAGCACAACCCGTATACAATGGGAAACTGCCGGCGAAACCAACAACAATCATTTTGATGTGCAATGGTCAACAGATGGCACTAACTGGGTTACTGCAGGCGCCGTACAAAGCCATGGCAATTCAATAACCACTCAGTCGTACTCGTTCACATATAACAAACTGGCCCCGGGTGTAAACTATTTCCGCATTATGCAGGTTGATAATGATGCCCGCATTGCTTATTCAAAACAGGTTACGGTTTCAAAAACATGTGAAACAGCTGGCAGCGAATTACGGGTGTATCCCAACCCTGCCCGCTCAGCAGTAACCCTGGAATTAAACAATACGGCATTGATTGGCACTACTGCCAGGTTGGTTAACCTGCAGGGACATGTGCTGCGCCAGTTTACCATTACGCAGGTAAAAGCCTCATTACCACTCACCGGCTTGCCAGCAGGTACTTATTTGGTAATAACCGCTAATAAACAATCGTACAGGATCGTAAAACAATAACTAGCTATAAGTAAGGATTAAGTAACAAGGAGAGCATCTTTAATTTAGGTGCTCTTTTTTGTTTTGGTGCTTATATTTGAGCCATGGGAATATTTGCGGCGTACTCCACCACCAGTTTAATTCTGATAGCGTTGTCGGCCTTTATAATCGGACTCTCAAAAGCAGGGCTCAAAGGCATTGACATGTTGAATGTTACTATTATGACTATTGTGTTTGGGGGAAAAGCATCCACCGGTATTGTACTGCCCTTGTTGTGTATAGCAGATGTGATGGCTGTGCTGTATTACCACCGGCATGCGCAATGGTCGCATGTAAAAAAATTATTGCCCTGGATGGTGATTGGTATTCTGGTAGGCGTATTCGTAGGCAAAGACCTTAACGAGGCTATCTTTAGAAAACTGATGGCCACCATCATTGTATTGACAGTAATCATTATGCTGGTGATTGAATTCCGCAAGGCTATGGTAATACCCAACAACAAATTATTTGTATCAGGCATGGGATTGGTTTCAGGCTTTACCACTATGCTGGGCAACCTGGCGGGTGCTTTCTCCAACATCTATTTTTTGGCCATGCGCTTGCCCAAAAATGATTTTATTGGAACCGGCGCCTGGATCTTTCTGCTTATAAACTGGTTTAAACTACCCTTTCAGATCTTTTACTGGAACAATATCAATACCACCTCGCTGTTGACCGATCTGGCACTGGTACCCTCCCTGGTACTGGGCTTTTGGTGCGGGTTAAAACTGGTGGCGCGCATCAAAGACGATCAGTACCGTAAAGTAGTGATCGTGCTTACGCTTATTGGCGCCATTTTTATCTTTTTTAAAAAATAGCTGTCAAATTGGGTTAAGACTTTAATACTTTCCGTAGAATAGTAACACAACATTCCAATTCTTCCGGGGTAGAAGATGCAAAACCCAGGCGGGTAGCATTAAGCAGCGGCTTTCCTTCTTCATTTCTGAAACCGGTAGAAAAATACAGTTCGTGTTGCAGGGTCTTTTGGGTAAGCACGTTTAAATTTATGGCGGGGTCAAAATGCGTCCATACAGCCATGCCACCCACCGGCACCTGAAATTGAATATAATCGCTCAGGTGGGTTTTCAACAATTCACAAAACACATCGCGCCGTTGCCGGTAAGTACGTACCGCTTTACGCAGGTAGCGCTGTATAATACCGTTCTGTAATAATTCTGCAATGGCGTTCTCCAACAGAATATCACCCTGCCGGTCAACAATGCGCCGCAACTGGGCCAGGTGGCGGATCACATTTTCAGAAGCCACCACATACCCTACGCGAAACGCAGGTGAAATGGTTTTGGTAAAAGAACCGCAATAGATCACCATGCCCGCCTTATCGGCACTGGCCAGTGGCAACAACGGTTTACTCAGATAATGAAAGTCGTAATCATAATCATCTTCAAAGATGATAAAGCCATACTGCTCTGCCAGGCGAAGCAGTTCAATGCGCCGGTCGGCACGTAAGGCGGTTGTAGTGGGGTAAAAATGATGCGAGGTAACATACACCATGCGCACTTTTTGTTTGCGGCAAATGGCTGCCAGCTCATCTACCACAATTCCATTTTCATCAACCGGTATTTTTAACAGATTGGCGCCGCGTTGTAAAAAACTCATATTGGCGCCATTGTAGTTCAACTCTCCTACCACCACGTTATCGCCGGGTTTTACAAAGGCAGTGCAGGACAGGTACAAACCCATTACCGTGCCCCGGGTGATCAAGATGTTTTCGGGTGTTACCTTCAACCCGCGCGTGTCATTTAAATAATCTGCCAGCACCTTCCGCAACCACAAAGCCCCCATGGTATCGCCATACCCTAAGCGCTCATATGGGTTACCGGTAAGCAATTGCGACCGGTAAGCCCGCGCCAACTCTTCTAATGGCGCCAGGCGCGAATCGGGAAAGCCATCATCGAGGTGGTATTTATGTTTCGACCAAATGGCCGGTCTTTCCAGGTGTGGCATTGCCTCAAATTCAAAGCCTGCTGTTTGAACCGGGTTAAAATTTTTGGCAGCACCGTTCAGTAAACTACGTGGATGTATTTCCGGTAAATGTTTGGCTACATAGGTACCGCTTCCGGTGCGGCTTTCGAGCCAGCCCTGCGCCAGCAGTTCATCATACGCCTGAATCACCGTTTTGCGGTGAACCTGCAACCAGTCACTCATTTGCCGGGTACTGGGCAGGCGGTGACCAGCCTGCAGGTTGCCGTCTTTTATAAAAACCATAAGCTGGTTGGCAATCTGCAGATACACGGGTTGCAAACTGTCTTTTTCGATCAAAATAAGAGTTGAAAGTGCCTGCATAGTAAAATTGGACTACTGACTTTAAACAAACCGGATGATTACACCCACCCAATAAAGATACAATTTTGTAAAAAATTCAACCAAACATGGCTCCACAGTCACATCTTATTCCCAGCCGTTCGGCTAAACGGGCGCATTATGACCAAGAGACTATTAACTCCATTTTTGATGAAGCGCTTTTCTGTACAATCAGTTACGTATTTGAAAACAAACCATTTTCTATTCCTACCGCTTTTGTGCGACGCGAAAATAAATTGTACATCCATGGGTCTGTAGGCAGTCATTTTATTTGGGAACTGGAAAAAGGCGGGCCGGTTTGCATTTCCGTAATGTTGGTAGATGCGCTGGTAGTAGCCAAATCGGCATTCTCTCACTCGGTGAATTACCGTTCGGTAGTACTTTTTTCAAAGGGCGAAAAAATTGAAGACCCTGTTGCTAAATGGAACGTACTGGAATGGCTCACCAATAAAATTGTACCCAACAGCTGGGATTACCTGCGGCCTATGAAGGAAAGCGAGGTGCGTAAAACAACGGTTTTGGCGTTTGATATTGATGAAGCTTCGGCCAAGATACGAACAGGTATGCCAAATGATGAGGAAGAAGACAAACCCCTGCCTATTTGGTCGGGCATTATTCCAATTGAAAACAGCCGTCGCGATCCTGTTCCGGATGAGTTAAGCCGTAATATTCCATTACCAAAGCATTTGATGCCGGGAACCAAATAAAACATCAATCAACTTTAATACTTACCACCGGATTTAATAAAGCGGCTTTGATTGCCTGGTAACTCACCGTAAGCAAAGCTATCGCGGTTGCCACC
>CBIMFG010000132.1:0-7883 GCA_966243125.1 uncultured Niastella sp. | reverse complement strand
GTTTTACTTCCTGTATAATGTTCTTTAACCGTTCTTCCACTTCGCCTTTGTACGAAGCGCCGGCGGCCAGGGCGCCATTGTCCAGCTCAAATACCTGCGCATGTTCCAGAAAACGTGGCACCTTCTTTTCTTCAATGGCCAGGGTAAATCCATCTACCAATGCCGATTTACCAACGCCAGGTTCGCCAATGATCAGCACATTGGGTTTTGACCGGCGGCCCAGTATTTCCGCCATCGCTCTGATCTCTTTATCGCGGCCCGTAATAGGATCTATTTTTCCTGCTTTGGCGCGTTCGTTTTTATGCGTACAGTATTTTAACAGCGCCTGGTGATTGGCGGGCTTTGCTGTACCATTGTTATTGCCAATGCCGGTTATTTTATTCAACGTGTTATCGGCAATAGATTGTTGCAGCAGTTCCTGCCGTTGAACGGGAAAGGTTTTTAATTGTTCATAACTGAATCCCACACCTGGTGTGCTCAGGGCGGCCAGCACGTGCAGGTTTTCCAGTTCATCGCTTCCCGTCATTACGCGAATGGTGTCGGCTTCTTCCATTACGGCTTTTACCGGTTCATCGGCGGTGAGCGTATCATCGAGCCGGGTGGCTTTGGCTAATGTTTCCATACGCACCTCAGCCCATTCTTCCATATAATAAATGTCTTTATCCAGTTGTTTTAACAACGATTGCAAACCGGCGTCTTTGTGCAACAATGCTTTTAATAAATGCGGCGGCGCAATATGCGGGTGCATATTTTCCCGGGCAATAGCCTGGGCTATATGGTTCATTTTTTTGAATGAATCTGATATGGTGGTACCTAATAATTGGTCAGTCATTACGCTGCTTTTGGATGAACTAATTTCGATTTCTGATTTTACGATTTAGAGATTTTGTGATTTCATTTTGTGCAGAAGCCGGTATTGTTATCAAATCTCAAAATGTCCCAATCCCGAAATCTCAAAATATTCCTAAGAAACCCTGCTTCATTTTCAAGCTTACATTTAACCCAATCAAACAGTTGGTTTCGCTGCTTTTTATTTGTTGTACGTTCAGTTGTTTTATTTTTTTATCGTTCTTGATAGAACTGAGCTTTGTACAGAATTGGGTAAAGGTGATCTCGGTGCCATTAAGGCTTACCGGCACATTCAGGTTATTACAGAAATATTGCGAGAAGTTTTCAGGCGTTAAATAATTGTTCACCACACCGCGCAATTTGCTTTCCAGTTCCTGCTTGCTGATGTTTACGCCTTGTGGCTTGGGCGGTTCGGTAACGGCTGGTTGCGGATGGCTTTGTTCTTCCAGTGTAGGCGATGTTGGTTTGGCCGGCACTATCACAAAGGAAGGTCCTGATGTACGGGCCGGACGGGCATTTGACCGGCTTGGCGCCACTGATTTATCGTTTACATATACTTTACAAACTCCCAGTTGTTTGGGATCGTTGTTCAGCACCAGGGAAATGGTTTTTAACCCCGGCGTTTTATATACATAGTTGGCGGTGGAAGCCGTAGCGTCAATAACGGCGGTTTCGCCAAAACGCCATTCCCAGCTGTGCGCGCCTGGGGTGGTGTCCTGAAAGGTTACCGCCTTGCCCACCTCTGCCTGTTGCGGACAAATAAACCGAGGCTGCAGCATGGGGTTTTCCAGTTTGGGCGACCGGGTGATATAAATTGTTTTGTATTCGGTACAGGTGCCATTGATGGTTAACGCCACAATGTACTCGCCCGGCATGTTGTAGGCATGCACTACCGAGCTGATGTTGGTTTGGCTGTTCTCATTGTCTCCAAAATCCCATTCAAATTCCTTTGCATACAGGGCATCGGTCTCAAAATGAATGGGCTCATCCGTTCGGTAAAAATTCGCTTTTGCCTTTATATGAAAATCGAAACAATGTTCGTAGTTCTTGTACTTAAACCCGGTGATCACCAAACCTAACAAGGCAACACCGATCATTGCAAGAATGACCATTTCATCGAGATAAGCCAGCTTGTAATTTTTTTTATTTTCCATAATTTTACATTATTCTGTTAGCTATGAAACGATTACAATCTATTATCGGCTGTTTTTCACTGGTGCTTTTCTTGATCTCCTGCTCCAGCTCGCGTAAATCAACCACACAGTATGAAACCATTGTGGTGAAGCCCGCTGATCCTGCTTTGGCCCCAGCCAATGCCAGTGCCGAAAGAAAGATGTTTCACAAATACGGGGCATTCCTGAAAATTGACCCGGACAGCCTTACCAATTACCCCTTGTACGCCTTCATTGATAAATGGATGAAAACGCCTTACAAATACGGCGGCAATGATGAAAGGGGCATCGATTGCTCGGGTTTTATTCAGCGCCTGTTGAACGATGTATACAACATTCAGGTTCCCCGCACTTCTGCGCAACAGTTCTTTACAAAAAATGTGGAACCTTTTCATGGCAAAGATTATTTTTCTGAAGGTGATCTGGTTTTCTTTAGTACAGTTCCCGGTCAGCCCATTTCGCATGTTGGTATGTATTTGCACAACCGGTATTTCATCAATGCGTCTACTTCCAGTGGCGTAAGCATTGCCAACCTCGATGATCCTTACTGGAAAAAACGTTTTGTATCTGCCGGCCGGGTTCGAATCGTTAATAAGCCGGCTACTACCACTAGCAAAACACCAACAAAGGGCGTTAAGCCATAAAACGAAGGTTAACTCAAAGCCTAAGAACTTAGAACCCTCCCGCCGTACTCGCTCTTCTCAGCAGATCTATATCACGGCGGGCCTGATCCAGATCGCGCTGGGTTTGTTCAAACCTGCCTTTGTAATCCTCCAGCTGTTTGGGAAGGTCGCCCATGCTTACTACTTTATTGGTAGCATCCTGATAACGCAGGTACAGATCGAGCACATTTTTATTCATGCGGCTGTACATACTGCTGTCTTTGTACTGCAGGTCAGTAAGCTCACGCAGTTTGGCGGCAATCTGCTGGTTCAGGTACATACTGTTTACACCTGGTTGTTTAAGGGAGTCGATCAACACTTTTGCCTGATCCATACTGCTTACAAATTTTTCCTGGGCAATACTTTGGTTGCGGTAACGGGTAACCTGTTCACGCAATACATCGTTTTCTTTATAGGGGATGCGCATATCGAAGTATATGGCTCCCACAATAAGCCAAACGGCAATAATGAAAAAGAACAAAAACTTTAAAAATGCACGGTTCCTTTCCTTATGGTTTAATATGCTGGGCATTTTTTATTGGTTTAAATATTTATAAGGTGATCCTGAGCTCCTGAGCGGAGTCGAAGGATCAAAGTTTCGAAGGATTAATCTGCCAGAAAACTTCTTCTTTTCTTTACCGGCGTAGCTTCGGCCTGCGGCGTTAACACCTGTTCTTTTACAAAAATGCCGGTCTCTTTTTTCTTGCCAATGTATTCCAGCCGCGACAGGTTGTTGAACAACGATGAAATGATCTGGGTAAACGTTAATACCTTGTCCAGCGCATCGTTGATGTCGAGGTGATTGTACTGGTAATTGCACAGGGTGGTGATGGATGATTCCAGCTCACCCTGGCTTACCCCACACCATTCGGTACAATAGCTGATCAATTCATCTTTGCTGGTTCCGGCATAAAAATCCATGGTATTCTTAATGAGACGCGCCATGCCTGTTACAGCGGTTATCATAAACACCGGTGGCTGGTAGATGTATGATAATTTGAAATTGCTGTATTGCGTAGCGGTAAACTGGGTCAGGTTCTCACTGATCTTGTAAATAGCGTCGGCCAGTTCGTTCTGTTGTTTCTTTTGTAAGATCTTTTGAATGATCTGCAAAGCATACAATTCCATCTGGCCAAAGAACTGTTCCAGCCCGGCATGTACTTCCAGCAATTCATAATGGCTGTTAACGGCTGTACAGGGCGGAATGTAATTCTCTACCAGGCGAACGGCCTGCTCTTCTACCAGCACCTTCCCTACTGGCACCTGAAACTCACCTAAAGAAACCGCACTGGTTTCATTAGCTGGCAACAAATTGAGCGAATACACCGGCATGGTAAATGGCATACGGGGCGGCGTTTCTTTAGGATCGGCAATACCAAATGGAACACGCGCATAGGGATCAATGCTCAACACCACGTAGTAAAAAGCCGAACGATCTTTTAATTCGCTGAAAGGCACCTGCAATCCCGGGATAGCTGCTGATAACTGCTGACCAGTAAGGGCAGTGTCTGTATCAAACTCCATTACATATCCCCCGCGGGAAATAGCGCGGGCCCGTTGTATGCGCAGGTGTACGGTTTGCTCATTATCGAGCGACAAAAATAATTTGGCCGATGTATGATGCCGGTCGAATACCGGTAATAAACCATAGTTGTGTTCATTTAAAAAACTGCTTACGGTATGGGCCTGCCGGTAAGTAAATGCATTGTCCTGGGCAATAAAATGTGTTTTATTGATCTTCATCCCATCTACCCAATTCACCGGTAAGTATTCAGTTGCTGACTGCATGCTTGATTAGTTTAGTATGTTCAATCCTCAGTTTTCAATAATGCGGCTGCACACAATTACATCATTTTCCCTGATGCGATTCAGGTAAATGGTTTTATCTGCATCCATATAAGTGGTTAAAATGGTATACCATTTTGGCTTTTTATAAAACATCCAGCCATGTGGTTTGCCAACGTTGCTTGAATAAAGAATCTGCCCCTGCGGGTGCCGCTCATTGTAATCATTTATAAAATAATAGAACAGCTCACCCAGTTCCATATCTACAGGCGCTTTTGCCCTGAAGTTGGTGAAGTACGATTCCATCCCGTTCTTTTGAAATTCAAAACTAATGAGCAACATATTTTTCAGTTTGCTTTCTTCGGGATCTTCCATGGGTTCATGTACCGGGTAATACCATTGATTCAGTATTTTGGGCGGAATGGCCATGGCGCTTAAGAACGTGTGCCATACAAACAAGGGAATAATAAAAAAGAGGGTCGACCACATCATAGAGATCTCCAACCCTTCGCGATTTACCCAGCGATACATAAGCATAAAACAAATGGCGCCGGCCAACCCTATCAGCAGCGTGAAAATAAGATCGGGCAAAAATGATTGTCTGTCTTTTCCCCAATCCATTTTTCGTTGCATCATATAAATATGCAAACCGCCATACAACAGGAATAAAACCTGAAAGAAAATAAAGTAACTGTTGTAGTTACTGAAAAAGCGGGCAGCAATGAATAAACCGGTCAAGGCAAATACCGCCACAGAGATCAACAGATACCAGAGAGCCCTTTTACTGAATGGTTTAAAACTGTTACGTATTTTTTTGGCAAATATGCCGATGATCGTTCCAAAGCTGATCAGGCTTATCCCCAGATAGAGTAACAATCTGTTCAATTCGGGTGTCATCATATTATAAGGTTCAATTTTTTATACTTACTAAATTGCTGAAAAGCCAAGGATGGGGCTTTCATCTGCATTCAGTTCTACTAAAACACGGGTACGATCAACTTCTACATTTATAATGATATCGGCTTCGGCCGGTGCAAAATAATTATTGAACACCTGCAGCAACAGGTCATTGTCGCCGCCGGTTACATAGTCAACGGGCTTTGATTGTTGCAAAGGACCAATGTTGTATTGCAAACAGGGATAGTCTTCTGAAAAAGTTTGTCCGCATACAAAATCATTGCCCAGTTCACCTATGCCCAGGCTGTTGTCTTTACCGGGCGCTGCACAAGCTGCCGGTTCTACCAGGTCAATGGTTACTTTTTCCTGTAATAAAATTTCCAGGCAGTTTTGCATCAGTTCCAGATCACCGGCAATGGCATGCGCATACGGCAACAGCAATACCAGCAACATGGCTGAGGTTTTGTTCAGCGCTTCGGGAAACTCCCAGAAGGTAAAAAAATAATCGTTCAGCAAACCATTGTCCATACCAGCCAGCAGGTTTTCTTCTTCCTGCTCCAGTTGTACACGTTGCCTGAACAAACTATTCTCAATAGGTTGAAAGAACTTGCGGGCCGCCAGTTCTTTTTTGCGGTCTACCCGGCTTTGGGCTGCCAGCTCGGTGGCCGAGTTTGATTTGGTGCCGGTGTGAGACTGATGAAACAATCCTTCAGGCACCAGGTCGTACAAACCGCTGCGTGATAACCTGAGTTGCAATACCTGATGCAGCCAGGCATCGTCTATTTTATTAATAGCATATACATCTGTCCGGTATTCCCGGTAAAAACGGCCATCGGGCAACACAACAAAATCATCGGGGTGCACATTGTTTTGCAATGCGTGATTGGCCATCACCTCCGCTTTTATATCGTGCAGGTTGCCCAACAGCTCGTTAAAGAATGTATCTATAGCTTCGTTTCGTGTCATATTAATATAGCCTTAAGCTGCAAGCTGTAAGCCTTAAGCAAATACAGTATAGCTTTTACTTTTTCATTTTTAATTTAACATTCCTAATTCTTCATTTCCTGCCTTCACTTCAACATGCAACATTCGTTATTCAATATTCAATATTTAGTTCTCTTGTTCAATAAACACTCTGAATGGTGTAAGCCCGGCTGATTTATTAGTTAGCTTCAACACCAGACTGTCCTTCCAATATTGTAGCTGATTTTTCTCCTGCGCATCCATAAAATCTTTCCGGTTCAGCTTTATGGTAACGTCAATGGTGCGGGTAAAACCCTGCGATACCTGGCGGGGCACCATTACGCCTTTTGTAACTTCAATATGTTTGGCCGTATTACCCAGTTGTAAGCGGCAGAAGATTTTGATGTCTTCCAGGCTTATCAACCTGTCGCGCGACAACAAAGCCGATTTATACGCCGTAATACTTTCCGAAGCACTCAGCCGGCTGCGGCCGCCAATGGTGGTGGTGATCAGCGTACAATTGGTATGGTATAAACTGTTTGTTTTGTACGATTGCAGTGTACTGCCTGCTTTTATATCATTTCCCTGTTCACCGGCAGTTGTCCAATAGGAAACTGTGAGGTTGTTCAGGTTGGCATTTTTTTCTTTTCGCACAACCAGGAAGGGCGTGTACTCGCGGTTAAGCTCGCGGGCAACCATTTGTTGTTCCAGCTTATAAATGATGGTTTGCAAATGTTTTAGTTCCCCCGACAGAAAATCGCGGCCCAGTACAGAAAACGCAGCGCTTTCATCGCTTAATAACTGAATAATATTGTCGATGATCATGGTGGCATCGCGTTCATCAAAACGGCCTATCCCACCCTGCCGTAGGATCACCGTTAGTTTCTCCTGCGCATTTTTCTCCAATGCCCGCAGGTTGTAGATGTGATTATCCTGGTCAGAGATCTCATGCAGATCAAAGAAGATGTCGTTTGAATACAGGGGCACAATATTCAGAATATCGTGCATATGGTGCAGGGTTTCATGTAACCTGCCATTGATGATGGGAAAACAATTCACCTGGCATACCACATCCTGCAACACAGATGTAGCAATGTTTTCAGGGAATTGAATTTTCAGCCAATGGATCTTATCGGCCTGTAACGATTGCAATTCTTTTTTATCAAAGGACTGTTGTAATGCTGCAGGCCAGCCTTCATGGTCAGTAACCGGTTTATCGCGGTGGCGAATGGTAATAAATTTGGATTTGTAATAAGCGTTTACAAACTCTTTTAATTTCCAGCTGGCGGTATTTTTTCTGATCAACAATTGCTCAATATCCAGGTGTTCGCCGCTGATATTATCCTGGTTATACCCGGGCACTACTTCCATTTCCTGATCGCCATAAAACCAGCGGGCATCGGCCAGATTCTTATAGAACAATTCTTTATTCACTTCGTTCCTGAGCTCAAAATAATACTGGGTATTGTGCAACTTTATACGCGGGCCGGTAAGTCCTATCCACAGCACGCGTTGCTCCAGTTCTGCGTTGAGCTGGCGTAATTCATCCTGGATT
>CBIMFG010000131.1:0-7900 GCA_966243125.1 uncultured Niastella sp. | reverse complement strand
AACGTAGCCAGCTTCGACGTAAGTGAAGATGCCGTTTTATACAATATTCCCAATACACTCACCCGTACCAGTCATTTCATGACAAACCCGGTGTTCAATACGCACCACAGTGAAACAGAAATGATGCGGTACATTAAAATGATCGAGAACAAAGACCTGTCGCTGAATACGTCCATGATCTCACTGGGAAGCTGTACCATGAAGCTGAATGCCGCCAGTGAAATGATTCCCTTAAGCTGGCAGCACTGGAGCAAAATGCATCCTTTTGCACCAGCCGATCAAACTGAAGGATACAAACAGATCACCGATGAACTGAGCAGCTACCTGTGCAACATTACCGCCTTTGACGCCTGCAGCCTGCAGCCCAACAGCGGCGCACAGGGCGAATACGCCGGTTTGTTAGTGATTCGCGCTTACCACGCCAGCCGCAATGAAGCACACCGTAATGTAATGCTGATCCCCATTTCTGCCCACGGCACCAACCCTGCCAGCGCAGTAATGGTAGGCATGAAGGTAGTAGTGGTAAAAGCGTTGGAAAACGGTTACATTGATGTAGAAGATCTGAAAGCAAAAGCAGAACAACACAGTAAGAACCTGGCTGGTATCATGATCACTTACCCCAGTACTTATGGCGTGTATGAAGAAACCGTAAAAGAGATCACGCAGATCATTCACCAACATGGTGGACAGGTTTACATGGATGGCGCCAACATGAACGCCCAGGTAGGGTTAACCGCTCCTGGTTTAATTGGTGCCGACGTATGTCACCTGAACCTGCATAAAACATTCGCTATTCCACACGGTGGCGGCGGCCCTGGCATGGGCCCTATTTGTGTAAAAGCGCATTTGGCGCAGTTCTTACCAGGGCACGTAACATTGAACAATTATAAAGCAGCTGCCGCTAAATTAGATCATACGCCGTTTGCGGTGCAACATGCAGTAAGTGCAGCGCCTTATGGCAGTGCTTCTATTTTGTTGATCAGTTATGCATACATCAGAATGCTGGGCGCCGTAGGCGTTCGCAAAGCCACTGAATATGCTATTCTGAACGCGAATTATATGCGCGCCCGTTTGGAAGGACAATACGATATTTTGTATACCAACCACAATGGCGAATGCGCCCACGAATTTATTGTTGACCTGCGTCCGTTCAAGAAAAGCGCAGAGATCGAGGCAGAAGACGTGGCCAAACGTTTAATGGACTATGGCTTCCACGCTCCTACGCTGAGCTTCCCTGTACCAGGCACCATTATGATTGAGCCTACAGAAAGCGAAGACAAAGCCGAGCTGGACCGCTTCTGCGATGCTATGTTGAGCATTCGCGAAGAGATCCGTGCTATTGAAGAAGGCAAAGCCGATAAAAAAGACAATGCCTTGAAAAATGCACCGCATACCCAACATGTGGTTATCAGCGCCGACTGGAAACATAGTTATACCCGCGAACAGGCTGCGTTCCCGCTGGCTTATATTCGTGAGAATAAATTCTGGCCAAGTGTGGCAAGAGTAAACAACACGCATGGCGACAGAAACCTGATCTGTACCTGCGAACCTGTTAGCTCGTATGTAGAAGCTGAAGCATAATCCTTAGGATTAATATAATTAAGGCAGCCTTTTTATGAGGCTGCCTTTTTGTTTTTAATAAACCAATTTACCACTTCGCTCAGGATCAGTCGTTCTGCGCCTGGTCAAGCGCGCTGCGCATATCTTTTATGTCTTCTATTAACCATTTACCATCCTGTTTGGCGATCCAGTATTTCAATCGTCCAACGGTGGGTAAACCAATAGTAACACTTCCTTCATCATTTGCCAGCTTCACATTATCAACCGTTGACTTTTCAATACCATTCAGGTCTTCTTAATAATCTTTCGACAGCATCACCAGGTCAAAGTTGAGCCCCTGCACGGGCGCTTCTGTGGTTGGTGTTTTTCTCAGGTTGTCGTTACATTTTCTGAAATAGGCGCGCCATCTGTTGATATAAGTATCTGTAACAAATCCGCTTTGTTGCAATGCACCAAGGAATTTTTCAGTGCCTTCCACATCTACAACATAATACTTAGCAGAATCAGGATTGGAGGAATGTTTTACCAGTTCGATCTTTTTAAGCTCGGTTACATTTGAACGATACCATCTTAAGAAGTTAAGAATAGTGCCTGCAGGTTGTTTTTTAAATGCTTCATCAGCAGGAGTGGCGGCATTCATTGCAACGTTGTTTCCGATGGCTGGCAGGTTGGGTTTATCGGCCGAAGCGCAGGCAGAAAATAGAACCCATGTACAAATCGCGAGATTTTTTTGGAGTTTCATATGGCAGGTAATTTAAAAGGGTTGAGATTAGGTTTAAGTGAATTTAATAATTAAAAAAGGGAGCTGCAAACAATTGTTCGTTTATTTTATGCCGCGTTTTTATGACACAAATCATAAATCACTCTTTTAAAGCAGGTTATATCTTACATTAGAATTCATTTTTAACCCATAAACATCCAGATATGAGAAAGATCTTTTTGGGAGCCATCTGCCTGATGGCTATAGCAGCGTGTAAAAATGAACCTGAAAAAACAACGCATACGGAGGTTGCCGCTGCTGCAACTACAAAAGCGACTGGCCCTGTAGAGTTTGCCGATCAAAAATATATCGACATGGGTAAGGCCAGCCTGGCAAAGTTTGCCAGTGGCGATATTGATGGCTGGGTAAGTGGTATGGCCGATGATGTGGTGCTGCGCTGGTCGGCGGGCGATAGCCTTAAAGGCAAAGCAGCCATCACCAAATACTGGAAAGACCGCCGGATGAACGCAGTTGATTCTATTGTAACAAGCAAAGAGATCTGGCTGCCGGTGAACGTACATCAGCCGCAAAGCGTAGAAACCAAAGGCATTTGGTTATTGAACTGGCATCAGGTACATGCTACTTATAAAAGCAAAAAATCACTCACCTTTTGGGTACACCTCGATATTCATTATAACAATGATAATATGATGGATGAGGTGATACAGTATGTAGATAGAGCGCCTATTATGGCGGCGGTAGGTAGGAAGTGAGCGGGTCAGTGGTCAGTGGTCAGTGGTGAGTTTAGTTCGCGATTATTCAGACTTCTGAACATTTGTGAACCCACTCACTACTCACCACTCACTGCTCACTACTCACCGCTCACTACTCACTACTCACTACTCACCACTCACTACTCACCTTGTTTACTGATCAACCTCCCCCACTCCCCTTCAAATTCATTATTAATCAACTCACCTGAATAGATAATTTCCTGCGAAGGTAATTTTGGCAGAAAACACGGACCTGACTTTTCGTGCTGCCAGTAATGCGGATAGCGTTTTACAAATCTGATTGAATGGGTTAAAGAAAAGGATGATAAGTCTTTATTTGTCATGGGTTTCCCTGTATAGGTATAATATGTTAAAATCCATTATGTTATTGAAAAGTTATCGTTTTTTCATGGCTTTATACCTAGCGTACTTTTTGAAGTCTTACATGTGAAAACAAAAAGGAGTTAAGATGAAAACGGTATTAATAGCAATCTGTGCGCTGGGCTTAACATTAAGTGCGTCGGCCCAAAAAGTGGTGCGAGTTGCGCCACACCCCAGAACCCATGTTTCAGTAGGTGTAGGACTTGGCTATGGATATGGTTACGGATATTATCCTTATTCACCTTTTGGGTACAATCCATGGTATGCTTATCCTCCAGGACCTGGATATTATCGTTCTTCAAGGCCATCTAAACTTGACCTCGAAATACAGGATATCAATAACGACTATAAGGATAAGATCTGGTCTGCACGTCACGATGAAAGCCTTAGCCGTAAACAAAGACGCCAGGCAGTACACGATTTGAAACATCAACGGGATAATGATATTCTGCAGGCCAAGAAGGATTATTATAAACGATAATTAAAATAATCCGGCAGCAAGAGCAAGCATTGGTTGTTTAGGTTATGTGGACAAGAAAAAAGCCCTACCGCTGGAGGTGGGGCTTTTTCGTGAGCGGTGAGTGGTGAGTTAGCTCGCGATTATTCAGATTGCTGAACATTTGTGAACCCACTCACTACTCACCGCTCACTACTCACTATTAAATTGCAGGATCTGGTAATATTCTTGGCTCCATAATAGAGCGGATATCTACCGGTGTTATATTCAACCGGCTGCACCACTGCGTAAAACTTTCGTAAATGCTCTTCAACACATTTTTCTGATCGGGCGTAAGTTCCTGTACATAAGCCCGGCTAATGGTACGTACGGGCAAACCACGCAATTGCAGAAAATACTTCGCGCTCATGGGATAAGCCTGGTGAATAAGCGGGTCAACACGTGTTAATTCAGATTGTAACCACTGAACATCGGCCTGCTTAGCCGGATCATTGGCGTTATTACACATCCATACCAACGCCTCGGGATAAAAATTACCACTGATAGACGACATACCACGCGCGCCCATTTGCAGGCTGTACATGGCATTAGGCGTGTGCGCATCAAAAAAGTCGAAGCCCGGTACATTGGCCAACTGCAACTTTTCTTTTACTTTTTCCAGATCAATGCTGGTGTCCTTATGATATTTCAACCGGCCGGTATCCAACAAGGCTTTAAACACATCGGCTGATAAAATACGTTTATAAGGCGCCGGGCACTCATAGGTACCCATGGGAATATTGGGTGTTAAAGAGAACATTTTATCGAACAGCTTCAACAACACATAGTACTTATCATCTACATTGGCATAATGCCCGGTAATGAGCACCACTGCATCGATACCGGTATCGTAGATCTTTTTACTGAACTCGGCTTTGTCTTCAATGGTTAACCCAAATGAACCGGTAGCCACCACCGGAACCCGGCCATTTACATACCGCACAATGTGGTTGGTTAATTCAAGCCGCTCATCTTCGCTAATGCTGTACATTTCGCTGCTTAGGCAATTGGCAAAAAAACCACTCACTCCGGCTGCCAGGTAAAAATCTATCAACCGCTCCACCATATCGAAATCGATCTTTGCCTTCAGGTTGAACGGTGTTATCATTACCGGAACAAATCTTTTTTCCATCCCGTTTATTTTTGATTGTTGTTATTAAAAATACTGGCTTTTCGGCCGCCTTAAAGTTAAAAAATTATATACTGTATTATAGACAATTTATTTAACATCCTGAGCGGGCCTGCCCTGAGCAGAGTCGAAGGGTCAGGAACGCAGTCCGGCCAGCAGTTTGCCCGTTAAAAAAATGGTCAGTGTACCTATTACGATGGTCATATTGGCGTGCAGGTTGGTGCGTAACCAGGCGTAGTTATCAGGCAGTTGGCGCGAAAACGTGATCCAGAGGATCACCAGCACGCCAATAATGACAGCAATCACCGCCTCCATATTTTTCGCTTTACGGGCCAGCAGACCCAGTAAAAACAGCCCTAAGATGCCGCCTGAGAAAATACCTGCCAGTTTCCACCAGGCATCCAGCAGGCTTTTAACGCCTATCATGGCCATACCAAAACTAATGGCCAGTACACCCATAACGCCGGTGGCTACATGCAACACCCTCATTTGCGCCCTGGGCGAAGCGTCTTTATTGAAATACCGCAGGTAAATGTCTTTCAGAAAAACGGTGGCCGAACTGTTCATACCACTGCTCATGGTACTCATAGCGGCCGATAAAATGGCCGCAATAATAAGCCCCAGTAAACCAGTGGGCACTTCATGGCGCATGAAATAAGGCAGCACCCGGTCGCCATAATCAGCAGGCGTAAGGTTGCTCAGGGCAATCCCTTTTTCTGCCGACACCTGTTGTTGCAAAGGCAATACCAGCCCGGGATGTTGATGGTAATACGCAAACAGCGAAGTGCCAATAAAAAAGAACAGCATGCTCACCGGCAAATAAAACAGCACACACATCCAGATGCTGCGGCTGGCATCGCGGCTGTTGCGGGCCGTGTGATATCGTTGAATATAATTCTGATCTATTCCGAAATTATTCAGGTTAATGAAAAAGCCGTACAGGAAGATTACCCAAAAAGTTGACATGCTAAAGCCCTGTACTTTAAAACTGCCCAAGCTGAATTTGTCGTTGGCTTTTCCTGTCTCCAAAATATAAGTAAACCCGCCCTTGAGATTAGAAACTATCAGGTACAGGATCAATAACGCCCCCAGTGTTTTTATAATGGCCTGTACCACTTCGGTCCAAATAACGGCTTTCATGCCGCCCATCATGGTGTAAAGAATGATGCAAATACCCGTTGTGATCATAATGGCAGGCATGGAATATCCGGTAAGGGCTTTCAGTGTTAATGCAATGGAATAAAAAATGGTACCCATGCGCGCCAGCTGTATCAACACAAAACAGATCATGGCATAGGTGCGCGCCCACGCCCCAAACCGCTCTTCGAGGTGGGTATAGGCACTGATTGCCTCACTGTTACGATAAAATGGAACAAAGAACCGCGAAGCGATAAAGGCGGCAAAAGGCATTGATAAGCTGAAGACAAAAGAATTCCAGTTGGCGCCAAAGGATTTACCAGGATCGCCCAAAAAAGTAATGGCGCTTAGAAAGGTGGCGTAAAACGACATGCCCAGCGCCCAGCCCGGAATGGCGCCGGAGGCAACGGTATACTGTTCGGAACCCTTATTCTTTCTGCTCAGCAATATACCCACCGCTATCATAGCAGCAAAGTATATGACTATTATCGTTAAATCGACCGTTGGTAAATGATTCATATTTCAAGCAATGTAGCCATTGAAGTAAATGTATAAATAATTCGGCAGGAACCAATAAGAAAGAAAAAATAAGTGTTAAAAGTACAATACGTGTATTTAACAACATTTTTCATAACGGGGCCCAACTGCCGCTGTTTTTTCGTCGTAACTTAATACAGTTAAACGGCACATATTATGAAAAAGCTACTACTGGTATTCAGTTTATTTTTATTACTAGCGTCCGGGGTTTCGGCACAAAGATATTATCATGGAGGCCGGGGCTTTTATGGCCGCCCGCGTGTTTCAGTAGGTATAGGCATTGGCCCTTATTTTCCTGCGTATCCGCTTTATGGCTATTCTCCTTATTTTGGTTATCCACCTTATGGGTATGGATTTGGCTATGGTTATCCTTATGGGAACAGCTATGGCTATAGCCGGCCTACCAAACTGGATCTGCAGATCAGGGACATTCGCGATGATTACAACGAGCGCATTTACCAGGTTAAACATGATAAGAGCATTAAGCGAAAGGAACGTAAGAAACAAGTGCACGAGCTGGAACACGAAAGGGATAAAGCCATCATACAGGCGCAAAAAGACTACTATGAAAAGCCGCCACGCCGGCATAACTTCAACTCCAATAACAACTGATTAACAGCTCCCGATACATCGGGAGTTTTTTTTGCCCTATACAACCGTTAATCACTCGTTAACCAGCAAATTTGTTATGGTTACTATCATAACAATTTGGTTTTTTGTCTATTATTTTCAACAATTGATAGATTATAGCTTTTATTAAAACTGACAGGTAAATACATTTGGATCCCTTTAATCAAACTCCGTATTATAATGAAGTATACATTACTATGTACTGCACTGTTGTTGACATTTGTAGCCAATGCCCAAAGCTTTCATTTTGGTCCCAAACTCGATTTGAATTATTCTGCTCTTAAAGGTGATGGCATGAAGGATAAATTTTCAGCCGGCTTTCAGGCAGGTGCTTTTGCTGAATTAAATTTCACCAAACACTGGGCTATTCAACCAGAGTTATTGTACACCTGGAACGCTTATAAAAAGAGCAGTGATTTTTTAACCTACTACATTAACTCGGGCCGCAGTGCTGCCGGTACCAATATAAACCTGGCGTATGTGAGCGTGCCTGTACTGGCGCGTTATAACTTTAATAAGTATGTGAGCGTTATGGCGGGACCTCAATTCAGTTACCT
>CBIMFG010000130.1:0-7932 GCA_966243125.1 uncultured Niastella sp. | reverse complement strand
ATGAAAATGCAAAAGGCCAGTCAGCAGCTCGACTTCAGCTCCAGCTCGGTAAAAGACATTGCCCTAAGCATGGGTTTCGACGATCCATATTATTTTTCAAAACGCTTTCGTAAGATCATAGGTCTATCACCTAAACAATACCGATCACAGAAAAAAGATTAAAAAAATGTCGAAGTGGGTTTTTACTTCGACATTCAATATTCAACATTCGATATTCAATATTTATTGCCTTTTCTTCCCCCAAAGCACCAACCCAATCGCAATCATCACTATTTGAAAGAAAGCCCACACCATCGTACTCGCATCCCGCGTTTCCTTTCCGCCCCAATCCATAAAATGGTGTTTATGCAACAGCGCAAAGGAATAGCCTTCTGCCATATCGCTGTTATCAACCCGCACCGATAACTTACCAGTAGCTGTTTCTACAAAATACCGCGCATCATCAGTTCCCTTGTAGCTCACGCGCCAAACGGGTAACCGTTTATCGGAAAAATTATACTCATCGTTGAATTTGGTGATCAATGAAACCGACTGTACACTGCCTGAGTTATGTTGGCTAAACTGGTTGGCCAGCCAGGTGGCATATTTTTCTTCGCCTTTGGGCAGCATGGTGTAATCATTCGCATTCACCAACGTAACGCCGGGCAATAGGGTAGTAACCCGCCACCATGCTTGTTCATCCATCTTAACCAGGCTAACGTTACGAATTGGTTTTTTAACCACTCGTTGCAGTTGTGCCACGTCAAGGTCAGTATCAGGGGAGAACTGGTTGCTGATAAAAAAGGCATCCCGGGTATCGGGTTTGAATTTAGCAAATGCATGATATGCCCCACTGAACGACCAGGCCAGCGTAAACAGCGCACCCACAATGGCGGTATACCGGTGCGTGCGGCGGGCTTTCATCACTGTATTGCCTTTTACTTTTTTTGATTTGCTGATAACGAAAATGTAAATACCCATTAAGGCGGTTAAAAAAGCCATCAGGGTGAGCGCGATAATTAAAACCAGTTTGGTATTGCCCAATGCATCCAGCCACGACCACGTATGCAACAGTTGAAAGATGTTATCAAACACGGCGCGCCGGTTATCCATGGCAAAGGCAAAGCGGTCCTGCGTTGTTTCCACGTACACCCGAATGCCATCGGGCCGGTTAAAGCTTACTTTATAAACCGGTAATAAGCGGTTTACATATTTATATTCGTTATCAAAGGCGGTTAACTGATGGGCGTTTACTATACCGCTGCCGCTTGTATTTTTCAGCACGCTATTGGTAGCTGCATTACAACAATCAAAACCACTTTCTGCCGACGGGGCAACAAATGCTACGGGTGTGGCATTGGCGGCAATAGCCGTTTTTGGCGGTCCTTCTAAAAATAGCCGGGCCAGGTAGTGCGCATACAACCAATCGCCGGAGGGCAATAGTTTGCCATTTGATACGCTCAGGTATACCGGCGCTTTGTTTACTGCGGGCTGAACCTGGTAAAAGAAATTAGTGTCTATATGTATCAGTCGTACCGAATGAAAAGCCGTGATGTTATTCTTTTGCAACGCTGCTTTTAATGGAACATGAATGGCGTTGGTGTCAATAGCAACCGGTGGTAATTTTTGTGTGGCCACCTGTGGCTTTATATTCGTCATCAACGGATGCATAAACCCACTGGCTGCCCATAGTAACACGGGTATGGCAATGATCAGTGATAAGGTGCGGTGATACTTGTATATGTTTTTACGAAGCATTGATTGTTTGTTAGGATAATTGAGGTGTTAATGTATAAGGTTTAAGGTATAAGGTTTAAGGTGTCTTGTGTTCCGGAAAGCGTGCCTGTAATCAATCACTCCGAATGAAAGACCTTAAACCTTAAACTTTAAACCTTCAACTTCTATCGTTTCCCAAACTTATAGGCTAACCCTACGTTAAACTCTCTTGGATCACCTATGTTGTACGAAAGCGTGCTGCCCGATTTGCTGGCATAAGTTGAATAGTAGGTGTTAGTAGCGTTCATGGCATTTACCCATATTTCAAATACATGAATGGAATAGCCAGCGCGCAGGTTCAGCAGATCGTAACCGCCATATTTTTTTGTATTGGCATTGTCCATGTAGTAGGAACCAATGTGCTGCCATTCGGCGCCTACGCGCAGGCCTTTTACAAAAACAGGTTTGTAAGTAACTTCTGCATTGCAAATAAACTGCGGACCGCCAGCCAGCTGGTTGTTGTTGTAGGCAACACCTTTTTCAACATAGTCGCCAAAGGTGTGTTTACTGTTAGCCGCGCTGAACCGTACTGATAATCCATTTACCGGGCGATAAGTAATGCCGTATTCAATACCGGGATGTTTTGTTTTGCCGGCATTCTGGTTTTCGGTTGAGTTATCAGGGTTCTTTACTGTGATGATCTCATTGGTGCCATTTAACAGGTACCAGCTCCAGTCGGCATACAGTTTATTCTTAAGCAGGGAGAACCAGCCGCCCACTTCATAATTATAAAATGTTTGCGGACCCAGATAAGGTACCTGAACACCTGTATACAGTTCGCTGATTTGTGGTGGTACAAAACCTTCACTGTAATTGGCGTATACACCGGCGCCTTTGTAATTATAGGTAGCGCCTATTTTTGGTGAGAACCGTTTGAAATTGTTTTTGGTTGATGGTGCGCCGGTATAAGCAGATGGCGGCAATGCATTGCTGAAATTGTAATGGTAGAAATCATACCGCAACGCGGCTGTGAGTTTTAAACCTTTTACCAGTTCTGCCTCATAATGAAGATAAGAGGCCAGGTTGGTGATGTTTGTTTTATACTGGCTCAATACCGAATCGGTAGTGGCATAGCTTACATAATAACCGCGGTCATCACGCTGGATGTTGATGAAGTTGGCGTTGTAAGTAGATGGACTGTTGTCAACAGTTAACCCTGCAATTAATTTACTGTTCAGAAAATTGAACGATTGCTGATGCTGTGCCACCACCATATATGTATTGAAGTCGCTTGCATTTATTTCACCATAAGCCAGCGATGGGTTAGTGGCCACATTCTTTACGCGATACGATGGGTTTTGTTGCACCGAGTTGTCGCGATACACAAATGATACCTGCGTACTGCTCTTGTCATTCCATTGGTGGAACAGTTGTGATTTGTAACGAAGCGCAGGCACTTTGCGATAGGTGAATGTTTGCGGCGTGCTGTAATCTTTATTGGCAAAATGCACGCTGTCGAGGGAGCCCAGCATATCACTGTAATAATTTACATACGTGATGTCGTTCACCCATTTTGTTTTTTCGCTGATGGCGTAATCGCCACGAATTGTAATGCCGGTTTTATGAAAATTGCTGTGATCAACAGGACCGTTGTGCCGGTTGGCATAATAGCCGCTGATCAATAGACCGAATTTTCCAAATGTATTGCCTACGTGAATGTCCGTTCTTTTATAACCCGTATTGGTGAGCTGCGCGCTTACCTGCCCGGTAAAGATCGCTGGCGGAGCTTGTGTTATGATGTTCACTGCGCCACCAATGGCTTCTGCGCCATACAGGGAAGAAGCAGGCCCTTTTATGATCTCGATCTGGCGAGCCGCAGGCAGGTTCATTTCCAGTAAGGCATTGTGGTTATAAACGCCTGTGGTGCGAATGGGAATGCCATCCTCCAGGTATAGGAACAGGCTTTTGGTGGTCATGGGTTGGCGAATGCTCATTTGATGCTGTTCGTTGCCCAGGTTCACCATGTTTACGCCACTCACTTTATTCACCAGTTGATCTATGCGGGTGGCTTTGGTGTCTTCCATCGTTTGCTTACTGATGGTAGCAATGGCCACCGGCGCCTCGCTGCGTTTTTGCGCCGTTCTGCTGGCGCTTATCACTATTTCCTGTAAGCTGTTATTATTGCTTTGTAAGTTTACCAGTAATTGATCTTGTATGCCTGCATGTATCGTTACAGGCTGATATCCCAATGATGAAATAATAAGTTCGTTCGCGGTATCTGCCACTGGCAGGTTAAATTCTCCATTCGTATTGGTAATAGTTCCTTTATTACTATTCCTGATCTGTACAGAAGCCCGGGCTATTGGTTCGTGCGTAGTAGCATCCATTACTTTGCCGGTGCAGTTTGTTTGGGCATAGGAACGGGTACTGATCAGTAGGATCAATAAAGCAGTTGCCCATTTTATAATGAGTCTCATGGTAATAGCATATTACACATGCCGTGGATAGTTCAGGTAATACAATACCTGTCAATCCTACGCATGCTTAGGTTGAAGTGAGAAACAAATTAAAATGAAATGATTGTAAATGTGTGGTAGCAATTATGCTTGTGGAGGATGGAAAACTGCGTCTATTACCTTTTGTGAGATGGGATCGGTATACCGCGATACATGTACCGGTTTGTCGTTGATTACAAGGTGGTGGTGCGTTTCAGCTTTCTTTTCACTATACAATACGATCTCGAACTTCAGGCTGGAACCACCATTCAGTGGAGAGTCCTGCGATTTTTCGTCTTTATTCAACTGCCTGGTGAGGTAGCAGGTACCATGACAGCAGCTTTTGGGTTTGTTGCGGTTCTCGCACAAAGTAGCTGCAATAGCCTTTTGATTTACCTTGAAATTCAGGACGATAAGGCCCTTGCTGAAGGTTTGCCCCAGCATGCCTATCAAAAACACTATCGTCCACCATTTATTCAAGTTTCCAAATTTCTGGCAAAGATATCAGGTTAACGCTTATAATGCATGAAAATTATCGGAAGGGGAGTTGATATATGTCATGAAAACGGCTGCCAGCTTTAAGCAAAATACAGCCCAAAGCTGTAAGGCTAAAGCTGAAAGCAATATGGCCTGCTTCGCAGAAATCAAAACTAAGAACATAGAACTAAGAACTCTGAACCTGGAACTCTCAACTCGGAACTAACGCTTTTTACAAAAAAATTGCTAATTCAAAAAAATATATACCTTTACTCAACTTTAGGGGTGTCCATTAGGGACTGAGATAATACCCTTTGAACCTGATGCAGTTCGTACTGCCGAAGGGAAAAGTGAAAGTCTTCTTTTATTTTCTATCCTTTCATTTCTCTTTTCTGCATGTTCATTCCCTGAAGTGATTAAAAACGTAGGTATGAACATTCTTATCAATCAACAAGCACGGGATATTCCAGATCAATGTTCGTTGGAGCATTTGCTTACCCAGGTATTAGGCATACCGGTAGCCGGTTTGGCAGTAGCCGTTCATGAAACTGTTATTCCCAGTACCGATTGGCCAGCGTACATCTTACAACCAGCCGATAAAGTAATGCTTATTCGCGCTACGCAGGGCGGATAGAAATCAAAAATGAAGAATTAAAAATTAGGAATGAAAAAGTGAAGGCCAGATCTTTTTGAGGCTCTTCAACCTTCACCTTTCACCCTTCACCATTCACCACTCTTATTATGAAAAAAGAAGCAATTCCAAATCAGCAAAAGATTACTACCGAGCCATTCCCGGCATCAAAAAAGATATATGTAAAAGGGCAACTTCACAACGACGTAGCCGTTGCCATGCGTGAAATTTCACTCACCGATACACAATTACATGGTAAAAAAGGCGCTACTGAAAAGAATGCTTCTGTTACCGTATACGATACCAGTGGTCCGTACACCGATCCCAATATTACCATCGACGTAAAGAAAGGATTATCGCCTTTGCGCGAAAAATGGATCAACGACCGCCAGGATACCGATCAATTGCAACAGATCTCTTCTTCGTATGGTCTTAAGCGATTGAACAATGAAAAGCTGGATGCCTTCCGCTTTGAACACATTCGCAAACCTCGGCGCGCCAAAAGCGGCTATAACGTGAGCCAGCTGCATTATGCCCGCAAAGGCATTATCACCCCTGAGATGGAATACATCGCCATCCGGGAGAACCAGCGCTTCGATCTGTTAAAAGAACAACTGAACGGCAGCTATGCCATGCTTTCTCAGCAACACGCGGGACATAGCTTTGGCGCTAATACACCTAAAAGTTACATCACGCCTGAATTTGTGCGGGCTGAAATAGCGGCCGGTCGTGCCATTATTCCCAGCAATATCAATCACCCCGAAAGTGAACCCATGATCATTGGGCGCAACTTTTTGGTGAAGATCAATGCCAACATTGGTAACTCGGCAGTAACCAGCAGCATTGAAGAAGAAGTGGAAAAAGCAGTATGGGCCTGTCGCTGGGGCGCCGATACCATCATGGACCTGAGCACTGGTAAAAATATTCATGAAACGCGCGAGTGGATCATTCGCAATTCACCTGTGCCTATTGGTACGGTGCCTATTTACCAGGCCCTGGAAAAAGTGAATGGTAAAGCGGAAGAACTGACCTGGGAATTGTTCCGTGATACGTTGATTGAGCAGGCAGAGCAGGGGGTAGATTATTTCACCATCCATGCAGGTGTGCTGTTGCGTTATATTCCATTAACCGCCAAACGTGTTACTGGTATTGTTTCCCGCGGTGGCAGTATTATGGCCAAATGGTGTTTGGCGCATCACAAAGAAAGTTTTCTGTATACGCATTTTGAAGAGATCTGTGAGATCATGAAAGCGTATGATGTAGCCTTCTCACTGGGCGATGGTTTGCGCCCCGGTAGTTTGGCCGATGCCAACGATGCCGCGCAGTTTGCCGAGCTGGAAACATTGGGTGAGTTAACTGACATTGCCTGGAAGCACGATGTACAAACCATGATAGAAGGCCCTGGTCACGTGCCTATGCACCTGATCAAGGAGAATATGGATAAACAATTAAAACATTGTAAAGAGGCGCCTTTTTATACCCTCGGGCCTTTGACCACTGATATTGCGCCTGGCTACGACCACATCACTTCTGCCATTGGCGCGGCCATGATCGGTTGGTTTGGAACCGCCATGTTGTGCTATGTAACGCCCAAAGAACACCTGGGTTTGCCCAATAAAAAAGATGTAAAGGATGGGGTGATCACCTATAAGATCGCAGCCCATGCGGCCGACCTGGCAAAAGGACATCCTGGTGCGCAATACCGCGACAATGCCTTGAGCAAGGCGCGTTTTGAATTCCGTTGGGAAGATCAGTTTAATCTATCGCTCGATCCCGATACGGCGCGTGAGTATCATGATGAAACCCTGCCAGCTGATGGCGCTAAAGTGGCGCATTTCTGCTCTATGTGCGGACCAAACTTCTGCTCAATGAAAATTACCCAGGATGTGCGCGAGTATGCAGCCGAAAATGGTTTGCAGGATGGCGATGCATTACAGAAGGGGATGGAGGAGAAGTCGAAGGAGTTTGCGGAGAAGGGGAGTAATATTTACTTATAGTTGCCAGGTTCCAGGTTTCAAGTTTCAGGTTTCAAGGCGCCATTCGGGAACTCCCTGTAACCTGCAACCTGTAACCAGCACCAGCATTTTAATATGTTTTCGTTAATTGTCATATCGAGTGCTACTATGCTTCCGAACGAAGCCACCCTCATTCAACAGTTATTTGAAGAAGGGTTGGAGGTGCTTCATTTGCGCAAGCCGGAGGCTGATGAGCAGGCGGTGCGGCAATTGATAGAAGCCATACCAGCTGAATATCATAACCGCATTGCCATGCATGGGTTCTTTCATTTGATGGAAGCATATAATATCCATCGCTGGCATTTCAGGGAAGAACACCGGTTGTCAACAACTAAAGAAGAGCTGGTTGAGTTGAAAAGCAAAGGCTATACATTGAGCACTTCAGCCCATGACCTGCCAACGGTGCAAAGGCTAACGTCGCTTTTTTCGTATGTGTTTTTTTCGCCGGTGTTCGACAGTATTTCTAAACAACAATACAAGGGCATAGCTGGTGACAATTTTTATTTGGAAGCGGATCAAAAACCGGTACCGGTAATAGCGCTGGGCGGGGTAGAGGCTGGGAACATTCAATCGGCCATGGCAATGAACTTTGATGGAGCTGCCTTGTTGGGCGCCATCT
>CBIMFG010000129.1:0-7945 GCA_966243125.1 uncultured Niastella sp. | reverse complement strand
TAATATACCCATATAAGTCGCGGAAACCGGCGCGTGTTACTTAAATAATTGTTAAGGAGAGATTGTTATTTTTATATTAATGCTCAAAAGGCCGGATGTGCTCACTGTGCTTTTTCAAATTCCACGTAAATAAACCACCGCAGTCAGTTAACTTGGTGCAACGGCTGCATTCTGGTAAATAGCTTTGCATAGCTATCTGTATCCAGGTGGCCCAGCTTAAAAGTATAATCTTTCATTTCAGCCAGCATCCGGCTTTCATCGCTGCCAAAAACAGTTCCATCTTAATTGAATACGATCACATTGGTAATAGAACCGGTTGGCGAGTTCAGATCTACATACCCTACCGGAAAGGGCGTCAGGATCTTTTTTAAAATGATGGTAGCATAGTCTTCTCTAAAAAATTCGCCCTGCAGGTTGTATTCCAGAATTCGGTTCAACGCCTTTTTATAGAACGAAAGAAATTTATCCATTTCATATTTATTCTTCGCTTCGAGTTCAAAGCATTTTAAATACTCCTCCCGGTTAACTTCTTTAATGAAAACAGGAGGATAACCGTTTTTAAGAAGAATAAGATTGGTAAAAATCCTTCCAATCCTGCCATTACCATCACTAAATGGGTGTATAACATTCAAAAACTGTTGGCGGAAATAAGTAGCAATGGTTAGCGGGTGTTTATCTATATCTAGAATATTCACATTCTTGACCAGATCATTTATATGTTGGACTAATTTTTCCATTGCTTGTGGAACCTGGTTAGGTAAAAGATAGCCATGGACTTTCCCTGAAAATCAAACAAATACAAATCATTTCCAATCAACGGGAATATCGCGAAATTCTGCAGCAAAAGGTTCTCCTGCCGAATGGGAGTAATCGTATTTAAATAGTTTTATAGTCTTTACATCTGATAACACCCCGCCAAAAGTATAAGTACATTTTATAGGAACATCAGTAATCAAATCAACAGTACTTATATAATCTGAGGCCCCAATGGTAAAAGATTTTAATCTATACTCATTTCCTTCCGTATCTATAATAGATTTGACCCGAGAATTGATATACCAATTTGCAGCGCTTGTTGTTAAGATCATAGTAAACGTAACCGACTGGGTTTTTGCAATTCCAATAACGCTGAGTAATTTAAATTCTATGTGATCAGATGTTATGATCTGTATTGAAGAACCAGATTTTAAAGGAGCAGGGCTATTCTCATTCTTTGCTTCTTCCGGTACAGCTCCCTGAGGATTTTTATTTTCCGGTGTTAAAGTAGTTTCTAACCCTTGTTGTTCTTGTGGCTTTAATATATTAGTATCATCCTTTGCCACATTCCGAATTGCTGTTTCATTTTTTTTATTGCTTGAAGAAAGTTTTGTCCATAAACCCAACATTGCCGTTAAAATCAAAGCAGAAAATGCAATATATTTTACCTTATTGTCAAATATTTTCTTTCTACCTTCCGCAGTACTTACTTTTTTATCGAACTGCTCTTTGTCTATTTTTTCTTTATACTTTTTAAGATACCCTCCTTCTGCTTGTAGCTTTCTACCTTCAATTGTTAGGCAATATTCTTTAGTGCCGGTATTTTCACCAGTACCATCAATAACTTCTATATAATTTTCTCTTTTTAGTAATTCCAAAGCAAATTCAAAGTAATCCCTGTATTCGGGGTAGTATTTCGGATTGCCATACAAAACAGCCAATAAGTTTGCTCTGGAAATTCTGTCTGTCCGTGGAATACATCCTAGCAAATAATCTGCAAGTGTTATTTCGGGGTGAATTTTACGATTAACGATAACGCTCATATGACAAGATGTAGATAATTGATTAATGGTATTACTACAAATATAAAAATTCTAAATCACTTATCTTTAAGCGATATTTTTGGCATTTTTTAACAATATCAACTAGAAGTTCCAATGGCTACTCAAATTTGCCCCAACTGTAAGGAAGATTCATTTACCTGGAGTTATGACGAAGAAACGATCCCGCATACAACGTGGGGATGCTCATGTGGCTATATTGCATATGAAGATGAATCATTAGAAAGGGAGTGCACAACTTGTAAAAAAAAGACAGAAAGCCAATTAGAAGACGATGACAAAATATATTGGTGGTGCAGTTCCTGCAACAAGGTGACTTTAATTTCCGAAAAATAACAACTCACACCCTCAGGCTTCTTCACCTGTATCATAACCGCACAGTGCCTTGTCAAAACCGAACATTTGAAGCCTATGGGCAATTCATTAATTGCCTGATTATTATAGAAATACCAATTTGGCTTCATATAAGCTTCCTCTAAAACATGCTAAAGAATTATTTCATAACTGCCTGGCGAAACTTAAGAAGATATTCCATCTTCTCCTTTATCAATATTGCCGGACTGGCTTTGAGTTTTACCGCCGTTTGGCTGATCGCACTTTTTGTAGCGCATGAAATAAGCTACGACCGGTATCATGAAAAAGCCGGCCGCATCTACCGGGTAGTGTCACACGGGAAATGGGGCACTGAAAAATTTGATATCACCGGCACTTCAGGATTGACAAGCGCTGCCATGAAAAATGATTTTCCTGAGGTGGAAGACGCTGTTAGCATCCACGCCGAAGCTGGCGGCATACTTACCTACGAAGACAAGATCATAAAAGAAGGCAATATCTTTTTTTCCGATCCCTCCTTCTTCACTGTTTTTACCTGGAAATTTCTGGCCGGGAACAACCGTGCATTGGAAAAGCCCAATAGCATCGTGCTCACCAAATCGTTTGCGGCCAAATTGTTCCCCGACCCCGCAGCGGCACTGAACAAAACAGTGAATATGGATAAAACCCTGTACACGGTTACCGGGGTTATTGATGATGTGCCAGATAACACCCATTTTAATTTCAAGGCCATCCGTTCTTTTCCTACCAATTTCAGAGGCGATTGGAACAATCTGGAGTACTATACCTATATCCTTTTAAAAAAGCAGGCCAACGTTAACCGGCTTCGTACCAAACTGCCGGCATTTGTGATAAAATACCTTACCACCAATGCTCAGAGTGTTCATTTCAATTTAGAACTGCAGCCTTTAACTTCCATTCACTTACAATCGCACCTTTCGTACGAATTAGGCGACAATCACGATATAAAATACACCTACGTGATCTCCATAGTAGGTTTGCTGGTATTGTTGATTGCCCTCATAAATTATATCAATATTACAACAGCCCGCGCCTCCATTCGATTGCGGGAAGTGGCCGTGAGAAAGATCATTGGTTCAAACGGAAAAAATCTGATCGGGCTTTTTTTAACAGAATCGTTTATTACTATCCTTTGCGCTGCCATTATTAGCCTGTTATTGGTAACACTCACCATGCCCCTGTTTAATTATGTTACCGGCAAACAACTATCCATTTGGCAATTCGGAGTGCCCCAAACACTCTTGTGTATCCTAACATTTTGTTTTATCACCGTTTTCATTGGCGGCTGGTACCCGGCTTTCTTTTTGTCGAAGTTTAAAACAATCCCGGCCTTGAAAAACCAGCTGGGTGATGTAAAGGGACAAACCATTTTCCGGAAATCGCTGGTGCTTTTTCAGTTTGCCATCACCGTGGTAATGATCACCACCTCGCTGATCATTTATTTACAGTTGAATTTTATGTTGACAACGGATCTGGGGTTTAACAAAAAACAAATGATCACCTTTCACCTCGATTCACAGAGCGCCCGTAAACAGGCAGATGCGCTTCGTGCCGCTTTATTACAAAACCCCATGGTAAAGTCTGTTGCTACAGCCAGTAATCCCATTGGTAATAATAATATTGGTATGACGGATTACAGCGTTGAAAAGAATGGGGTGTTTGATAATCATACCAACCTGGCCTACTGGATGACTATTGATCCCGATTTTATTCCAACCATGCAGATTAAATTACTGGAAGGTCGCAACTATTCAAAAGACATCGCATCAGACAGCTGCGGTGTAATAGTGAATGAAGCCCTTGTTAAAAAGCAAGGCTGGGCATCGGCCATGGGGAAAAGAATTGCACGGGGAAAAGACTCAACCGGTAAAACGATTGCCGCTAATATCGTTGGCGTGGTTAAGGACTTTCATATCTATTCTTTGCAACACCAAATTGAGCCCATGATCCTGGAACTTCCGCGGCAGTTCAGTGACCGGGATAATATTTATGCAAGAATAGATGATCGCAATCAGGCCCAAACCATACAATACATTGAGAACACCGTCCGTAAATTTGATGCCGCTTCTCCATTTGAATACCATTCCCTGGATCAAAATTTTTCTGCGCAATATGATGCCGAACAAAAGCAGGGAAAGGTGCTGCTGTGGTTCACCATGCTGACCATTGTAATTTCCTGCCTGGGATTATTTGGCCTGATCACTTTCACCGTAGGAAAACGCGTAAAAGAAATTGGCATTCGCAAAGTGCTGGGAGCAAGTGTACAAAACACGGTGCTGCTGTTAACCAAAAGTTTATTACAGGTAGTGATTATTTCGCTGTTGCTGGCAGTGCCCATATCGTGGCTGATCTCGAATAAATGGCTCGAAGATTTTGCTTACCGCATTCAATTGCAATGGTGGATGTTTGCCCTGGCCGGAATTATTTCATTGCTCATTGCCTTTGCTACATTAAGTGTGCAGGCATTAAAAGCAGCGCTGGCCAATCCGGTAAAGAGTTTGAGAACAGAATAAAGCACTAATTTACAATAGCGTTAAATTCGGGGGTATCCCACAACCAATTTAAAACCTTATTGTTTTTCGCTCTTATCTTAATTTGCGGCGCCATTTTACAAGCCTGGGTCAAATAATGCAATGCATCTTTTTTATTCCGAAGGTCTGCAGCTAATTGAGCCAGCAGATATGCATATTTATAATCTTTAGTAAGGTTCCATACCTTTTTGAAAGTCTCAAATGCTTTCTGTGTTTCATTATTTAGTAAATAAAGATCGCCCAGGATCTTCAAGCTACTTAGACGATTAGGCGATAAGCTTATTGCTTTTTTAATACAATCAAATGCCTTACCCATTTGATTTGTTCCGGCATATACCTGGGCAGCAATACCCAGCGCATAGGCAGATTGTTCAGTTAGCGCCAATGACTTCTCTATACATTCTATTGCTTTGCCAGGCTGGTTATTATTGTAATAATCTATACTTAACATAGCCCAGGCAATGGCGTCATAAGGATGAAGCGCTACGACCCTTTTTAAGCACACCAATGATTGAAGGTAATTTTCTTTTATATTTAAATAGTACTCACCCAGTTTAAACCATCCATAAGCATAGGTTGAATCTATTTCTACTGCCTTCTTTAAATATTTTTCAGCACGTATTTTATCGCCAATATCAAGGCTTATCTTACTTTTTTCGATTGCATCATCTGCATCATATACACTACTATCAAAGTGATTTAAGTATTTACAATACACCTCATTTGCCTTATCACTTTTACCCATGGCCGAATATACGTCTGCCAATTCTCTATAATTGCAATAGTCGTTCTCAGGCACCAATTTCACTATTCTGTCAAAGTATTCTTTTGCCTTTGCAGTATCCCTCTCTTCTAAATATATAAATGTTAAATTCCGTAAACAATTGATATCATCGGGGGCTTTAACTAACGCCATGGCATAATATTTCGTTGCATCAGAATATTTACCTGTACATACATAAGAGGCTCCTATATTAGACAAATAGCCGCTATTATTGGGCCTGATCTTTAGTACAGCCTTCTGATACTTCAGCGCACTGTCATACATTCTCATTTCATAATAACAGTTCGCTATCCTGTTAAGCATTCTTTCATCATTTGCATCAAACTTTATTTTTTGAAACTTATTCAACGCCTCAATAAATTCTCTTTTTAATGATAATGATACCCCTGTGATGTAATAGATAACATAATCGATATTTTCCTGACCGGTACCTTTACGAATATCATCGAGGCCTTTAAAATCCTGCATTCTATATTCTGTATGCGCCCATTTCTCCCTGACATTTTCCTCTTTGTAATCCGAAATATAATTATAACAGATCTTATCTGAAGTATTGCCTTCGCATTGACTATAGGAATAAAACCCATATACGATCATATTGGCCGCATGATACTTCCTGATAGAATCGGCTTTTTCAGCAGTAAAATTATTGAAGTCTATAGAGTCTGTGAGATAATGCACCTGTAAGTTGATAGACTCTTTTATATTCCGCTCCTGCAGCCGCTTCTGAATAACCTGGCCTATATCGTATTGTTTATTCTCATATTCGCACTCCTTATGAAACGGCAATATTAATACTTTAAAACCCTGATCATATTGAGAAAAGACAGGTTCAGGCAACCCTGGTTGTTGACTGTAATTAATGAGAGCTCCTATCCATAACAATACAATGATACCAATCAACGAAAAGTTTATTTCTTTTCCCAGCTTTTTAACTCTGTACCCTTCACCCTCATTATTTACCCAGATAATTTTTATAAACCGTAATATTACCGTGACCAGGATATACAATCCGATCAGGGAAAGGCTGATTACTATAGCAGATGGAATGTCAATAAGAGTTAGTGTATTTACCACAGAATCGAGCAGGGCTCCGAGCAACAAAATACCGCCACCGATCCAGTATATTATTGTTATCAATCGTTGATACAGGGGCTTTTTCATGGCAAACAAGCGTCCTTGAGTTATTAAAAATTATTTTACAAGCTTACGCAATTTTATACTCATTAGGCACCATTAAAAGTTGACCAATATCAAGTAAATAGCAGTCCGTATTAACAGAAAAAGGGTGTTTTTCCCGGTCATACTTTGTTCCTGATTTCGGATATTTAGTAGTTGTTCATTTTCAATTTTACTACTATGGCTGTTGATCTGAATATTCTACTACCCGATTTCAGGACAAGGGTATTGCAACTGCTTACGCAATGTAAAAACAAAGAAGGGATAGAAATGCATCCCAATGAAGGCTTACGCGATCCCTTTAAGCAGGCAAGGTATTGGCGGCAAAGCAGGCCAACCAGTGAAATCAAAGCAAAGATCAATGAGCTGAATGCAAAAGGCGCTACCTTTTTGGCGCATTGTATTGAAAGTGTTGGCCCGCAGCATGGCCCGCACGTAACAAACGCCATTCCCGGTTTATCGTGGCATCAATATGGAGAAGCGCTGGATTGTTTCTGGCTGGTAAATGGCCATGCAGAATGGTCAACCACCAAATTGATTAATGGGAAAAATGGCTTTCAGGTGTATGCCAGCCTGGCCTCCCATTTTGGATTGGCCGCCGGTGGTTTATGGACCAGCTTTAAAGACTGGCCGCATGTTCAGTTAAGTGAAGTATCGAACCCGTTGGATAAATTTACATTGCAGGAAATAGATGCACTGATGCAGGAAAGATACTCCCCAACACATCAACTAATTTAAATTCCCCAAGCGGGCGAGCACTGCCCCACTGAAAACTAAGCTTGCCCCAAGGAGGAATTGATTTGCCCGCATAAGGAATAGGTTTGCCCGCACAAGGAATTACTCTGCCCCGCAGGGGGCGCCTTTGCCCCATGGGGAATCACTTTGCCCCCAGAGGAAATACATTTGCCCGCAGGGAAAACGATTTGCCCCCATGAGGAGTTATTTCGCCCCATGCGGGCAACAAAAAAAACGTGAAAAAAACGGGGGTTTAAAGGCAAGTATTGACTTCGTTTATGTTTTATATTTGAATACTGGAATGATTAACCGATTTAATTATGTATTAAATACAGGTTTTCAAACAAACGGTTACAGGTTCTGAAAAGTAGCAGCTTACATACAATTATTTAACGCTCAAAAGCCTGTCAACCGTGACCTGCAAAGCTTTAACTATCCGAAAAAAATCAAATCAAAGTTCATTGGCCCTCCTTGGTTTCAGAGTTGTTCATAAAATGGAAAACAACCCAACATTTCCAAACCCGCCCGCTGCACTGGCAACGCTC
>CBIMFG010000128.1:0-7957 GCA_966243125.1 uncultured Niastella sp. | reverse complement strand
AAGCGTAAGCTCATCGTGGTTGCGCAGGAAGATGGCCCAGTGGCAAGTATTGGGTATAGCAGGGGTTTGATCAAAAATATCGGTGATGGGGTAGCGGTCTTCCATTTGCAGTGCCATAAACATCCGTGGCATTACGGGAAAGTGATAGTTCATGTGGCATTCATCACCATCGCCAAAATAAGAGGCGGAATCTTCCGGCCACATATTGGCTTCGGCCAGCAAAACGGTGCCGGGGAATTTAGCGTCAACATGTGCCCGTAACCGTTTTAAAAAGGCATGGGTTTCGGGCAGGTTCTCGCCATTGGTGCCTTCGCGTTCGTACAAATAAGGCACCGCATCCAACCGGAAGCCATCTACCCCCATATTGCACCAGAAATCAATAACGTTGAATACCTCCTGTTGCACCAATGGGTTATCGTAATTAAGATCGGGCTGGTGATGAAAAAAGCGATGCCAGTAATATTGTTCCGCTACCGTGTCCCAGGTCCAATTGCTGGCTTCAAAATCCTGGAAAATAATGCGCACATCTTTATATTGGGAAGGGTCATCCGTCCAAACATAATAATTTCTTTCAGGCGAACCTTTGGGCGCCGAACGTGCCCGCTGAAACCAGGGATGCTGGTCACTGGTGTGGTTAATAACCAGCTCGGTAATAATTTTCAGGTTGCGCTGGTGCGCTTCGTGCAATAAAGTTTTTAGCTGGGAAATATTCCCATACGATTGGTTGATGTTGTAGTAATCCGCAATATCGTACCCATCGTCGCGCAGGGGCGAAGGGTAAAATGGCAATAACCAGATCGCGTTCACCCCCAGTTCCTGTAAATAGTCCAGTTTTTGCATCAGTCCGCCAAAATCACCAATCCCATCGCCATTGCTGTCGCAAAATGCCTTAATGTGTAGTTCGTAAATAATGGCGTCTTTATACCAATGTAGTTTTTCGTTGAATGCGTGTTTTGTAGGTTCCATTTTTTTCGCCAATTATGTATCTGGTAAATCACATAATTATTATGCCAGAAGGCGGGGCATGATTGTTAACGAAACTTTAGAACAAGATGCGTATAACTTGTCTTAAAATTGATTATTATCAATTGTCTATTGGTTTTGCACCGTTTATGCATAAAAGTTGTATATTAGCTTTAGCCTTTACAATTCAGGTACCGGTAAAGGTTGTTACAAAGGTTCTGGCAGGCATTCTGATTAGTAAGCGAAAAGCCGTTATTGGCGAAAACAATAAACGTACACCTCAGCATGCCCATGCGCTTAATGAAATTATCCGTAACTGCATCCATTGCCGTTTCCAAAACGCATCTCCGCTCAAACGAACTTCCTTGTTTTAGTACTATTCACCATGCTGCAAAGCCATTTTTTAAACAATGGTACATTCATGCCATTGATGTTACCCGAATTATGACAGTCAATTATGCCGAAGCCCGGCAGGTAGTGTTAACGTTACGCAGTTTTTATGGAAAAGCCAAAGGCGAAGCCATTACTGTAGAGGAGTTTTGTGCGTTTACTGGTATCGGTAAAAGTTATGTTAGAATGCATTTGGTTGCACGGGTAATGGAAGGGGAATTGAGCAAGCAGGTGAGTAGGGGGAATCGGGAAAAGACAGCCTCAAGCTACAAGCTGTAAGCTGCAAGCTTCAAGCTGCAAGCTTCAAGCTTCAAGCTTCAAGCTGTAAGCTGCAAGCAATACACTCCTGCGCGGCCTTCCTTGATCAACCCTGTCAACCCTATCAACTTGTAAACTTGTCAACCTGTAAACTTGTCAACTCGTCAACTGGTTAACTGGTTAACTGGTCAACTGGTCAACTCGTCAACTCGTCAACTCGTTAACCGGTCAACTACCTCCTCATATATCTTCCAACAAGCTCCCCATAAGCCAACACATGCCCATCCATAGCCCTTTCCAGTTCCTTCCTATCAGCCCGGGGCGAAAGGGTCAACTGTGTATCCAGTGCGTAAACTTTAAAAAAGTAGCGATGTACGCCGTAGGGTGGGCAGGGCCCGCCGTAGCGGTTCTCCCTGAAATCATTGATCCCCTGCTCTTTAAAGGGAGTGTCTTCCTTAATATGGTGCACCACCGGCATATTCCAGGCCAGCCAGTGCACCCAGGGCCTGATGGGCGCATCCGCATCGTCCATGATAAGCGCCAGGCTTTTTGTAACAGCCGGAATATCAATAATATTCAACGGCGGATTTACATTGGCCCCATCGCAGGTAAACCTGGATGGAATAAACCCGTGCGCCTCAAACTCCGGACTGGAAATATGTAAAGTGGTTATATCACGAAAGGTTGATCTGGCTGAGATATTGAATGGAGATAATTTCATGGCTATACTTTAATATAGTTGTCAAACGTCACCGGCGCCGGTCACTTTTTATCTTTTTCAAATGTATTATCGCCAATAAACTTTAACAATGACGATGATCACAACTTTGATGTGATTGCCGTTGTGGTAAGTGGGTATATATTTATTGCAAATCAAGTAGCTATAACAATTTTAAGCACATTGCTCAATAACTTTTAAAACTCTGTCGTTATACTACTGCGTATATTTTACAATTGCCTGCCATTAAACTTCTCCAAAGCCCCTACGTCATACATAATAATGATTAGAGGCTGGTATATTAACCAGTAATAACATGGATTACAGGACAATATACTTGCAATTCGCTGTGTGGCCGTCGTAACATTGTGTTGTGGTTTTCATATCTCTCACATTAAAATCACTCTTATGTCCAGCTATCCTTTCAACAGCAGCTTCACCAAGCAATTCAGACAAGAGCAGCCTTCTGTTACCTTTTGTGCTGAAGAAAAAACCTACGAACAAATCGTTATCAGCACTTACAACCGTGCTGGTGAAGAAGAAATAAATTTACTGGGCAGCGCCCTGAATGAACAATTGTTCGACAATGTCATCATTCATCGCCTGTTATCAAAGCTTACCCAAAAAGATAGCCGGGATGCGCAACGCCTGTTGGCTTTTATTAAAGAAACCCACCAGGAATGCCGCAATCATGCCAACGCAGAACCTTTTACTGCCCAATATTATAAACACCTGCTGGAGTTGCTGGGATCGTTACAGGAACTTTTACATGAATATGATACCAATGGCCAGGAATTGTTGTTGGGCTATTTGAACGCTTGTTATTTTAACGACAGCGTTGCTGTTAACCAGCCGGTAGACAGCGAAGAAGTAGCAACCATGCACCGCATTATTGAAGATTACCTGTTTCAGGTGGGTGAATTTTATCAATATTTTCATGTACTGCTTCAGAAAGAAACCGAGCAGGAAAATACCAAAAGCCGCGTACAGGTTATTTCACACATCGCTTATTACCTCGATACCCTGATCACCTGCACCGAAAAGATGATCATTAATATGGAAGGAACGCTGGATATGTTACTGGAGTGGGAGGCTGCGTTGAAAGGGCGTGAGTCGCAAAGTTTGTTTAATTAGTTGATGAGTTAACCAGTTGATCAGTTAACCAGTTGACGAGTTAACCAGTTAGGCTCGCAAATAGTGCAGATGCCTGAAAAATCGGAAACCCACTCACAACTCACAACTCACCACTCACAACTCACCACTCACAACTCACCACTCACCTTCTTCACTGTAACAACCACTGCTTTCGAAACCGGCGTATTACTCTTCTTCGCCACACTGTTTACAGGAACCAGCACATTGGTTTCAGGAAAATAGGTAGCCGTGCAGCTTGCCGGAATAGGATAGGGTACTACAATGAATTTGTGTGCCACCCGCTCAACTCCACCATGATGATTGTAAATATCTACCACATCGCCTTGTTTTAAATTACGACGGTTCATATCGCCCTGGTTCATGAATATAACCCGGCGTTCGTTATAAACACCCCGATACCGGTCGTTTAATCCATAAATAGTAGTATTGAACTGGTCGTGGCTGCGAATGGTCATCATCAGCAACTCATCTTCATGCAGGTGAATGGTATGAAGCGGCCCGATATTAAAATGCGCTTTCTTCGAGGTCGTATTAAATGAGCCATCCCGGTTGCAATTGGGTAAATAAAATCCACCGGGATCGCGTAACCGTTTGTTGTAATCGCCAAAACCGGGAATGGTGCGTTCAATATCTTCTCTTATGTGATCGTAATGTTGTAAATATTTATCCCAGTTAACAGTGGTGCGGTTGCCCAGTGTTGCTTTAGCCAACCGGCAAACAATCACTGCCTCACTCAATAACTGATCACTCACCGGATGTAATACGCCTTTTGATAGTTGAATAACTCCCATGGAGTTTTCGCACGAAACAATTTGTTCCTCGCCGTTCATCAGGTCTTTATCGCTGCGGCCCAGGCAGGGTAGTATCAGCGCTTCATGTCCATGCACCAGGTGACTTCGGTTGAGCTTGGTTGATACATGTACCGTTAGTGAACATTTGCGCAATGCAGCAGCAGTATACAACGTATCGGGCGTGGCAGATAAAAAATTACCACCCATGGCAATAAACACCGATGCTTTGCCGCCATGCATGGCTTTGATGGCTTCCACTACATCGTACCCGTGTTTGCTGGGTGGGGTAAAATGAAAGTTGTTAGCCATGCTCTCCAGAAACTGTTGCGAAGGCTTTTCATAAATACCCATGGTACGGTCGCCCTGCACATTGCTGTGTCCCCGCACGGGACAAGTACCGGCCCCCGGTTTACCAATACTGCCTTTAAGCAATAACAGGTTTACAATTTCCTTAATAGTGTCAACCGCATTTACATGTTGCGTAAGCCCCATGGCCCAGCAGGCAATGATCTTTGTTTTATTTTTTAACAGGTTGGCCACTTCCTGTATTTGCGGTAAGGAAATGCCACAGGCTTGTGCTAATTGTTCGGGATTTTGTTGTTGCAGGTCGTTGATGAAGTTCTCATAACCGGCTGTATTTTTCTCAATAAAAGCATGATCAAACACTTTGCCCGGTTCGCGTTGTTCGTGTTGCCATAGCAGGTATTCAATGGCTTTCAGCAACGCCATATCGCCATTTATAACTACTGGCAGAAAGATATCCGTGAGGTGCGTATCCATGCCCAGTAAGCCTTTTACCGATTGCGGGTTGTTGAAACCCATCAAGCCGGTTTCGGGCAATGGATTCACTGCAATAATGCGTGCACCGTTTGCCTTGGCTTTTTGCAGAGCGCTTAACATACGGGGGTGATTGGTGCCTGGGTTTTGCCCCAATATGATGATCACTTCCGCTTCATAAAAATCTTCCAGTTTTACCGAGCCTTTACCAATACCCAGCGATTCGCCCAGGGCCACACCGCTGCTTTCATGACACATATTGCTGCAATCGGGCAGGTTATTGGTGCCGTAGGCACGTACAAAAAGCTGGTATAAAAAAGCCGCTTCGTTACTGGTACGCCCTGATGTATAAAATATGGCCTCATCGGGGCTGGATAATTTATTTAAAGCAGTACCTATTTTATGGAATGCATCATCCCAGGTAATGGGTTGGTAGTGCGTGGCGCCAGGCGGGAGAAACAGGGGCTGTGCAATACGGCCTTTACGGCCAATTTCATAATCGTTGAGCGTGGCCAGGTGCTGCACACTATTTTCAGCAAAGAACTCCGGCGTTAATTTTTTGAGCGTGGCTTCTTCTGCAACGGCTTTTGCGCCATTTTCGCAATATTCGCCCAAGGTTGAGCGGTCATCGTCAGGATCGGGCCAGGCACAACTGGGACAATCAAACCCGCCTTTCTGGTTCATCTTGTTCAACGCCTTTAACCCCCGGCCGGCACCCGCTTCACCCACTATTTGTTTTATCGATTCCACAATGGCTGGTATACCGGCAGCAGATTTCTTGATCTTGCCCAGGTGAAGACCGGTGAAATTGTCAGGATTTTCGGCGTTTGGTTTATTTAGATTGTCGCTCATGTTTTATAAACGTGCTTCTTTTTTAATAACGATCTTTTGAAGTTCTAAGTTTATTGGTGAGTGGTGAGCGGTGAGTGGTCAGTGGGTGTCCTATTTTTCAGAACTCCGCCATATCGCGAGCATACTCACCACTCACTACTCACCACTCACCAGCACCCGTTCCGCCCCACTATAAACGTTAAACCTGTCCTTACGCAAAAAGCCAATTAAAGTAATATGGTGCTCCGTCGCCAACTCCACTGCCAAACTCGAAGGCGCGCCTACGGCTGCAATAACGGGTATGCCGGCCATTACGGCTTTTTGTATCAGCTCAAAACCTGCACGACCGCTCAGAAGTAAGATTTGTTGATGCAACGGCAATTGGTTGTTTTGTAAAGCCGCGCCAATTACTTTGTCTACGGCATTGTGGCGGCCAACATCTTCGCGTAACAATATGCACTCGCCATGTAAATTAAACAATCCCGCAGCATGGATACCGCCTGTGCTTTCGAAGAGCTGTTGTTTTTGTTGCAGGGTATGTTGCAGTCCGTAAAATATACCGGCAGGTACCACCAGTTCAGGCCAGGGTTGGGTAAACACCGGCACCGTTTTGATTGAATCAATCCCCGCTTTGCCACAAACGCCGCAGCTGGAAGTACTAATGAAGTTCCTTTCCGTCTGTTGTAATTGTGGTATTACACCAGTTTTTAAGAGTACCAGCACGCTGTTTTGCTGCTGCGGCAGTATATGTTGTATTTGATCACTATGTTGAAGAATGCCTTCAGTAAACAGAAAACCTGCCGCCAGTTCGGCATCATTACCCGGGGTGCGCATGGTAACAGAAATATTTTTTTGTGCATACCCGGTAGATTCCTGCCAGCCCAGCTGTATTTCAAGCGGTTCTTCCACGGCCAGTTCATCCTCCACCTCTGTTTGCGCACCGGCATTGATCTTTTTTATTTTAATATGGGCCACTGATGGTTGCATACGGTAAAGTTACGGAAAAGCAGCTGTAAGCTTTAAGCCATAAGCTGTAAGCCCAATACAGCTAAAGGCCGAAAGCCCAAAGCTGAAAGCAAAACAAAGAACCCGGAACCCGGAACCTGGAACCTGGAACCTGGAACTCAATATGCGTAGCTGAAAACGTTTTCACACGGGCAAACTCCCCTTTAGCGGGCCGGGCGGTAAAAAATATAAGTGTAAAAACGACAGATAAGTTGTTTTGTCTTAGTTTCACGTTGCTAAAAAAACGATTGTTATGCTGACTGCTGTCATCCTTTCCGTCTGCTACCAATACTTTACATTTATTAATTATTCATCTTAAAGCTCTTACATGAAACGATTGCTTTTTGCCTGTACAACGCTGATCGCTTTTAATTCATTTGCTCAAAACAACCTCACTTTTAATGTAGCTGATGCTAAAACAACCATCAGCAAACAGATCTATGGCCATTTTGCCGAGCACCTGGGCCATTGTATTTATGGTGGGTTTTATGTGGGGGAGGGAAATACAAAGATCCCCAACACAAATGGGATACGCAATGATGTTATAGACGCCCTGAAAAAATTAAAGATCGCCAACCTGCGCTGGCCGGGTGGTTGTTTTGCCGATACCTATCACTGGAAAGATGGGATTGGCCCCAAAAACAAACGCCCCAGTATGGTAAACGCCTGGTGGGGTGGTGTTACCGAAGACAACAGCTTTGGCACCCACGATTTTTTAAATATGTGCGAACTGCTTGGCACTGAGCCTTACCTCGCGGCCAATGTGGGCAGTGGCTCGGTGCAGGATGTTACCGATTGGGTACAGTATGTAAACTTCAACGGTAAAAGCCCCATGAGCGACTTGCGTCAGCAGAATGGCCGCGAAAAACCCTGGCATGTAACGTACTGGGGTGTGGGCAATGAAGCCTGGGGTTGTGGTGGTAACATGACGCCCGAACATTATGCCGATGTATATCGTCAGTATGCCACCTTCATGACCGGCTGGAGCAATGAAACTAAAATCTTCCGCATTGCCTCGGGCGCCAATTCAAAAGATTATAACTGGACGGAAGTGTTGATGAAAAAGATC